>JARRPA010000364.1:0-2125 GCA_037383305.1 Gemmatimonadota bacterium
CGACCAGGCTGGCGGCGAGCAGGAACCTTCCTCGATACTTGGTCATTCCGCTTCCTCCGCCTCTGGTTTGCGGGCGCCCAGCTGCGTATCGACCATGAACAGCGAGGTGCCATCGGAGCCGAACATCTTCATCCGCTCGATGATCTCATCGATGCTGGCTTCCTCTTCCACCTGCTCCGCTACGAACCACTGGAGCATGACCTGCGCCGGATAGTCACCCTCCTCGACCGCGAGCTTGTACAGCTGGTGGATGCGTGAGCTGACGAACTTCTCGTGCTCCAGGGACTTCTCCATCACGGCGACCGGATCACCGTAGTCGGAGGGCGGGGCATCGATCGCCTGCAGCTCGACCCGGGCCCCGCGCTCGAGCAGGAAATTGAAGAAGCGCATCGCGTGATCCACTTCCTCCTGCGCCTGCAGGTTCATCCAGTGTGCGAAACCGGAGAGATTCCGCTCGGCGCACCACGCGGACATCGCCAGGTACATGTAGGCCGAATACATCTCGTACTTGATCTGTTCGTTGATCTCGTCCCGCAGTGTATCACTGATCATCATCTGACTCCCGGAGAATTCGGTTCGGGCTTCACCGGCCGGCTCCGCGGACCGGCTCGCGACGCTCCTTGAACCTGCGGTTCGTTACGAAGTGGGGCAACCGCTTTCCGGGGGGCCAGTCCCGGGCATCATGCCTCGACCCATACCGTCTTGATGTTCAGGAACTCGCGGAGCCCGTAGCCGGCCAGTTCGCGGCCGTATCCCGAGTTTCCGATGCCGCCGAAGGGCAACCGCGGATCGGATGCGACCATCGCGTTTACGAACACGGAGCCGGCTTCCAGGGCGGTTACGAAACGGTGGGCCCGATCGAGGTCCCGTGACCAGACGGAGGCACCGAGCCCGAATTCGGTCTCGTTGGCCAGAATGACGGCGGCGTCGTCCGAATCGAAGCGGAGAATCGCGGCCGCCGGTCCGAAGGTCTCCTCGACCCGCATGGGTGTCCCCGGGGGCGGGTCGGCCACGATGGTGGGAGGATAGTACCAGCCTCGCCCTGTGGGAATCTCCCCGCCGAGCAGCTTCCGACCCCCCGCCGCGATCGTGGCATCGACCTGGGCTGCAAGTTCCTCTCGGATCGCCTCGGTGGCGAGTGGCCCGACCTGCGTATCGCGATCTAGCGGATCACCCATCTGGAGAGCCGCCATCGCATTCCGGAATCCGAGCTCGAATTCATCGGCGATGCTGCGCTCGACGAGGAATCGCTTCGCGGCGATGCACGACTGACCGTTGTTCATCGTGCGCGCGGTCACGGCGGTGGAGATCGCCCGATCGAGATCGGCGTCCGCACAGACGATGAAAGGATCGGAGCCGCCCAGTTCGAGGACCGTCTTCTTCAGATTCTCGCCGGCCGTCGCTGCGACCGCGCGTCCGGCCGGATCGCTGCCGGTGAGCGTGACCGCCCGGACCCGGGGGTCTCGGATCAATGCCTCGACTCGGGACGAGGGGACGAGCAGAGATTGAAAGACTCCCTCCGGAGCGCCCGCGTCGCGAAGCACCTCCTCGATCGCCAGCGAGCAGCCCGAGACGTTCGAGGCGTGTTTCAGGAGTCCCGCGTTACCGGCAGCGAGCGCGGGTGCGGCGAAGCGGAAGACCTGCCAGAACGGAAAATTCCAGGGCATCACCGCAAGCACGATCCCGAGCGGCTCGAAACGGACGAAACTCCGCCGGGCCTCCGTCCCGACGACGTCGTCGGCCAGCAGACGACCGGCGTGCGCCGCGTACCACCGGCAGACCCTGGCGCACTTGCGGACCTCCGCCTCGGCCTCGCCGATCGGCTTGCCCATCTCGAGCGTCATCTTTCGAGCGTAGTCGCCGACGCGTGCCTCCAGCAATTCGGCGGTCCGGTGCAGAATGGCGGCCCTCGCTGTGACATCCTGTGCGGCGAAGGCCGGCTGTGCCTCGGCGGCCCGATCGAGACGTGCCTCCACCGCGGCCGAATCTGATTCTTCGTAGCTTTCCAGGAGCTGGCCGGTGGCCGGGTTCACACTGTGCAGCGCCATGATGACCGTCCGGGCAGGAGTGAGACGCGGAGATGACGATTCGGGAGGCTGCCTCCCGGGAGAGAACCGGCCGCGGT
>JARRPA010000365.1:0-3005 GCA_037383305.1 Gemmatimonadota bacterium
ACGACCTGGAAGATCGACCCGCAGCACACCGAGGTCGGTTTCGAGGTCTCTCATATGATGTTCGCGAAGGTCCGCGGCCGGTTCGAAGAGGTGGAAGGGACGATCATCGTCGGGCCGGAGGGATCGTTGGAGAACTCGCGGGTCGAGGCCGTCATGCAGGCTGCCAGCATCAGCACGGGAAACTCGGATCGTGACGAGCACCTGCGATCGGGCGACTTCTTCGATGTCGATCAGTTTCCCGTTCTGACCTTCGACAGCACCGCCGTGCGGCGCCTGGAATCCGGCGATCTGGCGGTGACCGGGACCTTGACGATCCGGGAAGTGAGCCGGGAGGTCAAGCTCGACGTCACGGAGACGGGCCGGGGAACCGATCCATGGGGTAACGAGCGGATCGGATTCAGTGCGTCGACGAAGATCGATCGTCGTGATTTCGACCTGACGTGGAACCAGGCGCTCGAGACCGGCGGCATTCTCGTCGGGAACGACATCACGATCAATCTGGAGGTCCAGGCCGTCCTGCAGACCGACTGAACCGATCGGGTCTGAAGCGTCCATCGGGAGGCGGTCCGTCGGGCCGCCTCCCCCCTGTTTCCACGCTTCCCCTCCTCGCCCGACATTCCCTCGCCATTCCGCTTCACCGTTGACGACGAAAGCGACCCGGTGACCCGACGGTGGATGCCGCGGTACCGGTACCGGTGCGCCTCCACCAACGTCGTGCGGCGTTTGAGCTCGCCGCGACTCGAGGACACTCGAAACAGTCCCGCGAGCCCGATCGACGTCCGGGTCGAATTCAGGCGGGGATTCTCCGATGACTGCACCCATGGGAAGCCAGTCGGTCAGCGACCGGCCTCCGGCCCGGCGACCCGCCAGAGCACGCGGTCGCCGGATCCGCCGACCATCACGAAGCGCTCGCCGCTCGGGTGGACGGCGTAGTTGCGGGCGAAGTGGTCGGGGCTCGAATCGGAGCTCAGGGCACGCGAAACGATAACGGCCAGGCTGAACGCCGAAGTCGAACACCTGCAGCAGGCTGTGGCGCGCAAGTCGGGATAGGAGCGAACGTAGACCCGCTCCTGACCGGTCTCGGAGGACGTGTACGCGAGCCAGCCGCCATCGGGCGACAGCTCGGGGGCGGTGACGTACCCGCTGGTCTCGATCAGCGGCTGCGGCTCCACGGCCTCGTCGAGCGACGCTCTGAAGATCTTGTCGTCGGAGAAGAACACGACCTCCGGCCCACCCGGCACGAAGTCGGCCTGCCAGAGGTCGGCGCCGGCTTCCACGACCATTTCCTCCGGTCCGGTGCCGTTGGCCTGTCTACGGAACAGCCGGGCCTTCCCGTCCGGGTCCTCCTCGTCGATGCTCGAATAGGCGATCCACCGGCCGGTCGGGCTCCAGGCCGGATCCGAGCTCGATCCCACGAAGCTGAGCCGCTGAGCCGTCTGCTCATCGTACGAGTAGACCCAAACGTCTCCCCGGTAGCTGCCGCGCTCGTTCTGGATGTACGCGAGCCGATCGCCGGAGGGAGAAAAGCGCGGGACCTGCACGGCCGAGCCGCCCCCGGCAGTGAACAGGGTTCGCGGGTTGCCCTCGCGGTCGACCTCGACCAGGCGATTGCTGCGTGCCGAACCGGTGACGATCGCGAACGATCCGTCCCGGGCATACGAGAACAGCGCGCCGCCTCCGATCAGGTTGACTCCATCGGCCAGCTGCGTGCGAGGTCCGACCAGCTCGAGTCGCTCCTCGTCGAACTCCTGTCGGACGAGCTGTCCCTCGGGCGTCACGTAGGCGACGCGACCCCGGTCGTCGAGGTGCGGATCGCACCCGGGAGCCAGGCGCGTGATGACCCCGGTCTCGATGTCCACGGCCGCGACCGTCGACTGGAGCAAGTCGTTCACGGCCGTAAACAGTACGATCTTTCCCGAGGCGCCGAAGAAGGGCTCCGTGTGGGAGAAATTGCCGTGGCTCCTGTCCGTCGTCGTCAGTCTCGTGGGCTCGCCCCCATCCTCGGACACGAGGAACAACCCCGTCGGTATTCCGGCCTCGGTGATCACCTGGCTGGCCGCGAACACGATCAGACCGTCCGCTCTCCAGTTGCCGCCCCAGTAGGACGGCGCGTCCGTGATGGTGATCGGCATTCCGCCGTCGAGTCGCGTCTTCCTGAGCTCGTTTCGCTGTGAAAACGCGATCCATTCCCCGTCGGGCGAGAAGAAGATCGGTCCATCCGCTCCTTCGGTTCCGGGAATCGGCCGCCAGTCGCGAGAGTCCGCCGTACGCTGATAGAAGACCGGTCCTTCGTCGGAGACGAGCTCCGCGACGAGCCGCCGTCCGTCGGGCGACAGGGTAGCGTGATAGCGGAAGGTCAGCTCCGGAGCGGGCGGATCGACGTAGAACTCCACCGCCGTTCCGCGCATCGACGGAGCGGACGGACGGAGCCAGGCCCACGCGGCGACCGCCAGCGCGAGCGCCGCGACGCCGAGAGCCCACCATCGACTCGCTCCGGCGCCCGCAGGTTCGGCGGCGACGGGTCGGGTGGAGAAGTGCGGATTCGCCAGCGCTTCGCCATACGCACGGGCGCACTCGAAGCGATCAGCGGGAAGCCGCTCCAGGGCCTTTCGGGTCGCGTCGGCCACGTGGACAGGCACCGATCGCCGCAGCTCGTCGACCGGCTGGATCTCCTCGGTGAGGATCGCCCGCATTACCTCGCCAGGCGAGCGGCCGGGGTGCGGCGGCTGCCCCGCGAGCATCTCGTACCGCACGCACCCGAGGGAATACACGTCGCTCCGCTGGGTCAGGTCGCGCCGACCGTCCGCCTGCTCGGGACTCATGTAGTGGGGGGTCCCCAGCGAGAGCCCCGCTTCGGTGGTCCGGGCATCGGTCGACTCGTGGAGCGGGAGCGCGATCCCGAAGTCCGCAACCACCGCCCGGCCGTCGTTGAGCAGAATGTTCCCGGGCTTCACGTCGCGGTGCAGGACGCCGTTCCGGTGCGCGTAGTCGAGCGCTTCCGCCAC
>JARRPA010000365.1:3021-3531 GCA_037383305.1 Gemmatimonadota bacterium
TCCGGTGCGCGTAGTCGAGCGCTTCCGCCACGTCCCGCGCGATGCGGACCGCGTCATCCACCGGCAGCTGCCCTTCGCGGTTCAACCGGTCGCGCAGGGTCTCGTCCTCGACGTAGGGCATCACGTAGTAGAGGCGGCCGTCCACCTCCCCCGAGTCGAAGAGCGGCAGGATGTGCGGGTGCTGGAGCCGTCCCATCAGCCGCATCTCGCGGAGGAACCGGTCCGCGCCCAGATAGGCCGCCAGCTCGGGGCGAAGGACCTTGACCGCCACCCGGCGACCGTGGCGGGTGTCCTGGGCCAGGTAGACCGTCGCCATGCCCCCGGTCGCGATCTCCTCGACGATCTCGTAGCTGCCCAGTCGATCGCCCGGCCGGAAGCGGTCGCTCGCGCTGCCCGCCGGCCCCGTCACGTGCTGCAGCAGATCATCGACCGGCCCGGAACTCTCGTGCGCGGCGAGCAGCGACCGCAGCTCGGCCTCGAGCTCCGGATCCTCGATCGATGCGAGGAAGT
>JARRPA010000366.1:0-2118 GCA_037383305.1 Gemmatimonadota bacterium
CGGCGCGCTCGCGAGCAGCGAGTCCCGCCGTGGCAGCCGGCCCGCGGCGGCCCGCGCTCGTTCCTGGTACTCCGCCTCCAGGCCGTACTCCTGCTCCCAACCGAGGGCCGAGGCAAGCCGGTAGAAGACGCGGGCGAAGTCCGCGTCGAACTCCAGCGCCCGCTGATAGCTGGCGATCGCCTCCCTGTACTGCCCGCGCCGGTAGTGGGCCTCCCCCTCGAGGAAGTGGCGGAGCGCCTCCGGCGAGTCTGTCATCGCGCTGGCGAGGTTCGTGAGCGGCACGTCGCCGTCCACCGGGAGCCCGCCCTGCCGGACGAGGGCGACCGTGAGCTCGTCCGCGAGCCGATTCGGCCGGTCGATGGGCCCCGTCGCCTCGACGGAGGGGCCGCGGGGCCGGCCGGTCGCGACGTCGTGCACCTGAGCGACGAGATTCACGGTGTTCGGCCCGGCCCGGGTCGCGCTGCCGCCGATCGCGTACGCCGCGCCCGTTCGGGCGGCGAGCGTCACGTCGAGACCCGCTCCGCGGGCCCGGTCCGGTTCGTCATCGCGGAGCCGGTTCGACACGGCCATCACCGTCGCCGGGTCGATCTTCCGGAGGCCCGGGATCCCGTCGAGGTTGGCGGAGAGGAGGTCGACCATCCCTTCGCCCAGGTACGCGATCTCCTCCCCGTTCGTCCGGAACGGGAGCACGGCGACTCCCGGGTTCGCCCCCGGACCCGGACGGAGATACGGAAGCGCGACGTCGTCACGCGGCCCGCGGGACACGTCCAGCGCCAGCCACGCCCCCGCGACGAGCAGAGCGCCCCCGGCGGCCCCGGCGAGCCCGATCGGCCACCGGCGGCTGGCGGGCAGGGCGACGATCGCGTCGAGGTCCGCCGGGTCGACCTCCGGCGTGCGGCGGATCCCGCCCTCCGGCGCGGATTCGAAGGCCCACGCGAGCACCAGAGCCAGGGGAAAGCCGAAGAGGACGAGCCATACGACCAGGGTGATGGCTCGGTCGGGAATCCCGACGTGCGGGAAGATCGCCTCCGTCACCTCGATCACGGTGAAACCGACGGCGCCGTAAACGGCCGCCGCGCGGAACACGTGGCGTCGCTTCAGCTCGGCGAGGAAGCGCCGAAAGGAAGGCCCGGAAATCCCGGTCGGCCGCTCGCCCGATTCTGGATCGCCGATGCTCATTTCCTGCTCCCTTCGTGGACTGCACTCCTGCCGGGCACCCGGGTCCTCTGCGCTGAAGATGTCGATCCATGATAGCGAAACGAGCGCAAAGCGTGAACGAGGCGGCGGAATCGAGAGGAGAAAGTGGATCTGGAGCGTCGGCAATAGCGACGAGGTTGCGGATGATCTGAATGCCGGAATTTCGCGTGCCCAGCGTGCGCCTGCCTCTGCTCTACCGCTCCCGCCTGAGCCACGCCAGGATCTCCGCCATCACCCGGCAGTCGATCTCGTTGTAGCGCTCGATCGCCTGCATGACGTCGAAGTCGCGCATCGAGCCGCCGGTCCGGGCGGCCTCGGCGTCTGCCCACCAGGCGCCGGCCATCGCCGCCATGCCGCCATCGACGCCGCCGGGGCCGTCGTCCCAGAGCGTGTCGATGACTCCCTCGGCATGCAGGGCGCGGGCGATCTCCTTGAGGCCGTAGCCGACCGTGCCGCCGACGAGAATCGGCTCGGCCTTGAACACGCCGTGGAGGAGGTCCACCCAGGGCAGGCCGCGCCAGTCGTCGCGGTCGTGTCGCGTGGCGGGCGAGTTGTACTGGGTGTCGAGGAAGGAAGGCTCGGCCGACGACCAGTGGAACAGGCGCGCCTCCTCCAGCGTCGTGCCGCGCGCCGCGCAGTGCCCGCTCATGAACCCGATCCATGCGTCGAGGATCCGCGCCTCTTCGGCCTCGGTCAGGCGGTCGGTCGTGAAGCTCCGGAACCGCCAGGAGCGCGCATCGAGCGGGTCCTCCAGCCAGCCGCAGCCGACCATGTAGATCAACGGCGTGGCGCCTTTCGCCGGAAAGGCGGAGAAGTCGTCGTTGAGGTCGTGCGTGGTCTCGATTTCCACGTAGAAATCTACCGGCGCGTGGGTCCGCCACAGCGCCTCGTTCGCGCGCTCCCGCAGCGGCTGCAAGAGAG
>JARRPA010000367.1:0-2117 GCA_037383305.1 Gemmatimonadota bacterium
CCTGATCGTGATTGCGCAGGAAGGGAGCCCAGCGATCGTTCGGAACCCTTTCCTGCATCCGGAGCACGGCCGGGAGCAGCTCCGTGCCGTCACCGGTCGCGACGGCGTCCAGGATCGCATCCGATACGCCAAACGCGAAATAGGCGTCGAGCTGGTCCGGATAGTACGAGAAAATCGCGTCGGAGCCGTCGAACACCTCGCCGATCGTGAACGCTTCCGGGTGATGGTCCCTGATGTAACCGCCGTACTCGCGGAGCATCTCGTGCGTACGCGGCGCATGCCCCGCCTGTCCGTCCGGTCCCTCCATCAGGTGCCAGACGGCATCGAGACGCAGGCCATCGGCTCCCATGTCATCGAGCCAGAAGGACGCGACCCGCTTCATCTCCTCCCGAACCGCGCTCGACTCCCAGTTGAGATCGGGCATGCGCTGGGAGAAGAAACCATAGTAGTACTCATCCCGAACCGGAGATCGACGCCAGTTGTTGTCGCCCCACTCGTTGTTCGGGCCGGGCACATCCGACCACCGGAACCACTCCCGGTACGGGGAGTCGGGGTAGAGCAGCGCATACTTGAAATAGGGGTGCTCGCTGGAGACGTGGTTGATCACCATGTCGATCAGCACCCGGATTCCCCGCCGGTGTGCTTCGTCCACGAGGCGGCGGAAATCGTCGTTCGAGCCATAGCGGGGATCGACCCGGTAGTAGTCGGTGACGTCGTAGCCGTGGTAGCTCGGAGACGCGGTGATCGGCATCAGCCAGATGCAGTTGGCGCCGAGATCGGTTCCGGACTCGGGATCGCCGTCGTTGATGTAGTCGAGCCGATCGATCAGTCCTGACAGATCCCCGTGACCGTCCCCATCGCTGTCCTGAAAGGAGCGGACGAAGACCTCGTAGCAGGTGCCGCCGCTTCGCCAGTCCGCGAGCTCGGAAACCTGTGCCCGGGCGTCGGTGCCCGCGAACAGCAGGAGAACGCACAGCGCGACGAGCCGCCGACGTCTCACAATGGTACTCTCCTCTCCCTCATCACTCGCTTTCGTTCCGGCCGAACATGAAGGCCAGGTCATCGTCTATCCGTGCGCGCCAGGAGGCCTCGTTGTGGTCGGCGCCCTCATATTCGCGGACGACGAAATCCGTTCCCTCGATCCGTCCCTGCGCGACCAGCCATTCCCGGACGATCTCGTGCGGCGGTCCGTAATCGGCGTCCAGCCCTCGCGTGCCGTACGCGAAGAAATACCGGGCGCTAGCGGGCGGCTCGAGTCCGGCCTCAATGTCCCGTACCACGAAGGGGACCGTGTCCGGATTCGCCGATGCTTCCACACCTCTCAGATAGCGCTCTACGATGGACTCGGACAGCGCGAAGTGGGTGGACTCGCAGCCGCAGGACCCGAAGACGTCGGGGTGGTTCGTCACGAGATAGAAGGAGAGAAGGCCACCCATCGAGGACCCCATCACGGACGTGTTCTCGGGCCCCGGGAGGGTGCGGAATTCCCGGTCGACTCGGGGCATCAGCTCCTCGATCAGGAAACGGGCGTAGTCCGGCGCCCCGTGCCAGGGGGAATACTCCCGCCCTCTCGCGTCCGTGCTCCAGGCCCCGACGACGATGACGGGAGGGATCACCCCCCCTTCCACGAGGCGCATCACCGCCTCGTCCACACCCCAATCGACACCCGTGTTGGCGATGCGCGGATCGAACAGGTTCTGTCCGTCGCTCATGTAGAGTACCGGGTAGCGCCGCTCCGGATTCTGATCGTAGCCGGGAGGAAGCCAGATCTCGACGTGGCGGTCGAGGCCGAGAATCTCGGACGGGAAGTCGTACCAGTAGACGAGCGTGCCGAGGACGCCGGAGCCCTTCCAGTCCGCCATGTATGCCTCGATGTCCTTCCGGAAATCACCGATCTCGTGCGTGGCCTCGACATCCCCGTCGACCGGCCGACGGTGGTTCGGCATGACCATTCCCGAGGGCCCCAGGGCATCCCGGTCCCAAGTGCCGAGCGTGAACTTGTAGTCCAGCTCGGTACCCGGCGGGACGGTGAGGCGAGCGGAGCGATGGATGCCGTCACCTTCCATGGCGAGTCAGGCCGGAGTCCAGGGCCCGAGCTCCGGGATGTTGCCGGTGAG
>JARRPA010000368.1:0-2107 GCA_037383305.1 Gemmatimonadota bacterium
TGCCACCAGAATCACATCCCCGCCCAGCGCGAGGCAGGCGAGACGTCCCGGACCCGGTCTCCGATGTAGAGACAGTGCTCCCGGCGAATGTCGAACTGCTCCGCGGCACGCTCGAAAAGCTCCGTGCCGGGCTTTCGGCACCGGCACGGCCCTGCCTCCGGGTCATGCGGACAGTGGTAGACTCCATCGAGGCGGGCTCCGTGCGCGGCGAGGCGACGCTCCAACTCCGACTGTACCGCCCGGAAGTCGGTTTCCCGGTAGTAGCCCCTTCCTATGCCCGACTGGTTCGTCACGACGACCACCGGAATGTTCGCCTCGTTCAACCTCCGAACGGCTTCAGCCGCACCCGGTATCAGCGACACCTCGCGGGGATCCGACAGGTAGCCGGGATCATCGATCAGGGTGCCGTCGCGGTCCAGAAATACGGCGTCGTAGGCCCTCACCGGGAGAGTTCCTGATTCCGCCGGTCCAGAAGCGCCCGGGATACGATCGATGCGGCCTCTTCCTCTTCCTCTCCGGGAGCGAGAGTCCGGAAGTCGACCAGAAATTGGTCGTTCTCGATCCGGCCGATCAGCGGCTTCGGGGCAGAACGGCAGGTCGCGTCCATCCAGCGGGCCGGCACATCGAGCTTCCAGCCCGCGGATTCGATCACGGCGCCCGGAAAGGTCCCCCCGCCGACGAGTGAATCCATCGATGCGACGCGTACCAGCGGCCGCACCGCTTCATCCACCCGTTCACGCGCTCGTTCCGCCCTCCGCGCCACGTTCTGCGGGGCCTCGGAGAGCCGTGCCAGCGCCGGGACCGTCCGTAAGGCCCGCTCGGGATTCTCGTACAGCGCCAGCGTCGCTTCGAGAGCGGCAAGCGTGAGCTTGTCCACCCGGAACGCTCTTCGGAGCGGACTGCTGCGGAGTCGCTCGATCAGATCGCTGTTCCCGTGGATGATTCCGGCTTGCGGTCCTCCGAGCAGCTTGTCTCCGCTCCAGAGGGTGAGGTCCGCGCCCGCCGTGACCGAATCCCGCGGCGCAGGCTCCGGCGGCAACCCCGGCACCCGACCCGACAGCAGGAAGCCGGACCCGAGATCGTGGACGACCGGAATGCCGGCCTCACGTCCGATAGAGACCAGCTCCTCGAGGGTCACCTCTTCCGTGAAGCCCTCGATCCGGAAATTCGAGCGGTGCACCTTCAGAAGAAACGCCGTCTCCGGCCCTATCGCATCCCGGTAGTCTCCGGCCCGCGTCCGGTTCGTCGTGCCCACTTCCACCAGTACCCCGCCCGACGCGGATACGATTCCGGGAAGCCGGAACGAGCCGCCGATTTCGACCAGTTCCCCCCGAGATGCCACGACATGTCCTCGGTTTGCCAGGCCGTTGACGACCAGCGCGACGGCGGCCGCGGTGTTGTTGACGACGATCGCGTCCGGAGAACCCGTGAAGTCGCAGATCCGACGCACACAATGCAGGTCGCGGCCGCCACGCCCGCCGGCGAGCAGATCATACTCGAGATTCGCGTACCCCCTGCCGACCCGCTCGATGTTCGCGAGCGCCGCGAGGGGAAGCGGTGCGCGGCCCAGGTTCGTGTGCAGGACCACTCCGGTACCGTTGAGGACGGGCCGAAGCCCCGGAGCGGCGCTGCGCTCCAGAAGCGACGCCGCACTCCGGAGCAGGCGATCAGCATCCGTCACGACCGCGTCGGTTTCCGTCGATCCGGCCAGCGCCCGCCTGGCTTCCTCGAGTACCGTCCGCAGCGCATCCACCATGGCCTCACGGCCCCAGCGCGCAGCACCGCTCTCGCCCGCCGGTTGCGAAAGCAGATGATCGACGGATGGCAGCGCGCGCCTCGGGTCCCGGAGACCGGTCATCCGTCTCCGTCCGGGGGCGTGCGCAGTTCCCTCTGACGGGCGGGACGTTCCGGTGCCGGGACCGTCGTCGAGTCCCCGCCCGGCACCGGTGCCGTCGCGTCGGTGGACTCCCCCGAATCGTCCGGCTCGCGTTGGACCGCCTCGCCCTGCCTTTCGGGGAGCATCTCCTCGAGCCCGCGATCGACGCCGCCGATGGAATCGAGCTCTGCTCCCGGCGCCACGGCAGGCAGCGGCGCGACATATACGAAC
>JARRPA010000369.1:0-2107 GCA_037383305.1 Gemmatimonadota bacterium
GCCCTTCGCCTCCTCGAGGATCCGGACCTCCTCGGGGTGGACCTCGATCCCCTCGCCATCCACATCCAACGCCACGCTTCCACCGTCTCGCAAGGTCGTCAGCGAGTCTTCATCGAGCTGTTCGATCGCCTGCGCGATTTCGGGCGTCCGGCGACCGAAACGTGGTCCCAGCTGTCCGAAGTCCGGTTTAACGGACAGCCGAACAATATCGGCATCGGCGGCCGGAAATACAACCTCTCGAACGTTGAGCTCTTCACGCACTATCGCCTGCATCGATTCCCCCAGCCGCCGCCCGCCCGGGAGCGCCGCCTGAATGGCGAGTAGCGGCTGGCGAACCCGGATCGAGGCTTCCTCACGCGCTGCACGTCCGAGGCTGACCAACTCCCGTACATCGTCCATTTCCTTCTCGAGCCGGGCGTCTCCGCGTCCGCCATCCGAAGGAAAATCGGTCAGATGGGCGGACGCCCCGGTCAGCTCGCGGTGCAACCAGTCGGAGAGGAAGGGAGAGATGGGAGCGAGGAGAGACGATACTGACACGAGCGATTCGTGGAGAGTCGCGAACGCGTCGGCGGTCCAGAGTTCCGTCTCCCCCGAAGGCCGGGTCGCCCAGAAACGCTCCCGATTCCGCCGCACGTACCAGTTGGACAGATCGTCGAGAACGAATTCGGAGATACGCCTCGCCGCCCGCGTGAGATCGTACCCGTCCAGGTCCGCCCGTACCGCGAGGATCAGAGAGTCGAGCCTGCTGAGCAGCCAGCGATCGATCGGCAGCCGATCCTGCGCAGGCCGCGAGGATCCGGACTCGTGGTCCCACTCCTCGAGCCCGGCGTACAGCGCGAAGAACCGGTATACGCTGCGCAACGTGTCGAAGAGCTTTCGGTTCGTCTCACGGATCGCATCTCCGTCCCAACGCTTCGGCAGCCACGGATTGCTCGATGCCAGGAGATAGAAGCGGATCGCATCGGCTCCGTGCTCCGAGAGCGCCTTCCAGGGGTCGACGACGTTCCCCCGCGACTTGGACATCTTCCGGCCCTGCTCGTCCAGCACGAGATCATTGACGACCACGGCCCGATACGAAGGCATATCGAAAAGAAGAGTCGAGATGGCCAGGAGCGAATAGAACCACCCGCGGGTCTGGTCCACTCCCTCCGCGATGAAGTCGGCCGGGAAGTGCGCCTCGAATTCCTCCCGGCTCTCGAATGGATAGTGCCATTGAGCGAAAGGCATCGATCCCGAATCGAACCATGTATCCAGAACTTCGGGTACGCGACGCATTCGCCCCGCACAGCCCTCGTGGGTGCAGGCCCACTCGAACTCGTCGATTCCGGGCCGGTGCGGATCGAAGTCGGCCGGGAGAGCTCCATGAAGCTCGCTCAGGCGGAGGAAGGACCCGGGTACCTCCCGGTGCGCCGACTCCCGGTCACACACCCAGATCGGGAGAGGCGTTCCCCAGTAGCGGTCCCGGGAAATCGCCCAGTCCACGTTGTTCGCCAGCCATTCTCCCATGCGTCCGGAGCCGATCTCCGGAGGATGCCACTCCGTGGAGGCGCTGTGCTCGATCAGGCGGTCCTTCACGTCCGTCGTGCGGATGTACCATGAGTCCCGGGCCATGTAGAGCAGCGGGCTGTCGCAGCGCCAGCAGTGCGGGTAGCTGTGACGCAACGTGCCCGAAGCGAAGAGCAGACCTTTTTCATCCAGCATCCGGACGAGATCCGCATCCGCGTCCTTGACGGCGACGCCACCCACCTCCCGCACGGACGGTTCGAAGCGGCCCGCATCATCCACCGGACGGACCACGGGCAGATCGTGTTCCCGCCCCATCTCGAAATCGTCGGCGCCGAAAGCGGGCGCGGAGTGGACCAGACCCGTACCGTCCTCGTCGCTGACGAATGCCGCCGGCCACACCCGTCCGGTGACCTCCGGGTAGGAGGGGTCGAGATCGAACGGACGTCGATAGGAGAGCCCGGCGAGTTCGTCGGCGGGCACGGGACGCACGATCCGGGCGTCGTCGCCGAAGAGAGCCTCGACCCGCCTTCGGCTCAGCACGTATCGGTGGCCCCCCCGTTCTACTTCCACGTATTCGATGTCGGGACCGAAGGCCACGGCA
>JARRPA010000370.1:0-3613 GCA_037383305.1 Gemmatimonadota bacterium
GCTGCGCTGGCCGTGGTGAGCTTCCTCTCGATCGCCGGCTTCGAGCTCGTTTCCGGTGCGATCGGGAGGCTCTTCGGCTCGGCGTCTCCGCTGGAGCTCGACCCCCTCACATTCCTGCTGCTCGGCGGGACCATGATCGTAAACACGCTGGTCGCGGTATCCGAGGCACGCGCGGCCCGCACTCTCAGGTCTCCCGTGCTGTCGGCGGACGCGCGGCACACGGCGGCGGATGTGCTCGTGACGCTGAGCGTGATCTGCGGACTGGGCCTCGTCGCGCTCGGCTGGGAAGACGCCGACGCGTGGCTGGCGATCGTGGTCGCGGTGCTGATCGCGAAGAGCGGCTGGGAGATTCTCCGGGGCACCATCCCCGTACTCGTCGACTCGCGCGCGATCGAGGCCGCCCGGATCCGGCGGTACATCGGACCCGTGAATGGGGTGCTGGATGTCACGGAGGTGCGTTCACGAGGCGATCTTCGCGCCGAGGCGTTTACCGAGCTCACGGTGATCGTCGACGGAGAGATCTCGGTCATGCAGGGGCACGATATCGCGGACGAGGTGGAACGTAAGCTGATCGATGCGGGGTTCACCGGAGCGGTGGTGCACGTCGAACCACCTCCGGATGCGACTCAATCGGGATCCGCGTCCTCCGCGGCAACCCAGCGACAATGATCGTCGCCGCGCCCTGCGCAGCGCGGGTGCAGGATTCGCACGTTGTCGAGGCCCCGACGCTCGGCGCACACCTCCAGCACTCCGGTCAGCAGGGCGCAGCCCGAGCCGCCGCTCGTGGCGGCGAGAGGGGGATCACGAACCTCGATGCCCACGATTTCGGCATCCGTGATCGAGACGATCGAGGCGGCAGGCTGGAGAGCACGCGCCGCTTCCCGCATCGCGCGGACCAGCTTCCTTCGGCGGACTCCAGTCGGCGTCAGCCGAAGCCGGGCGCGATCCATCGATCCCGGCTCGGAAAACCAGGATTCCCCGAGTCGCCGGCCGGCCGCCGCGAATACCGCCTCGTCGTCCGGACGCCGATCGATCAATCCGAGCAGGCTGGAATATTCGTCCGGCGAGATGGTTCCGCGGCGGTCCCGGATCTCCGCATAACGCCGCATCTGAGTGTCCACGACCTCGTTGAGCCCGAGGCGCCGGGGGAGGCTGATGCGGAACGACTCGTCCTCGATCACCTCGGCGGGCGTGTCGGAGGCGCGAAGCGCGTCGAGCAGGGCGAGTGCGATCGCCGGGCTGACTTTGTCGGTTCCAGTGGTGGGCTTCATGGGCGTTCGACAGGCTAGCGGGCGGATTCCGGGTCGGCAACCGGCCCGGGTTACCGACAGCGCGATGCACACGACTCGATGAACCCCTGGCCGGTACTCGGGGTCGCTGCCGGCGTACTCTCTCTCGCTGTGGCGGCGCACCGCCGGTGGTTGACTCCTTCCGGGGTCGCCGCCGCCTTCGTGACCGGCGCGGCGCTGATCGCGGGAAGCCACGCGGCCGGCCCGCTTCTGCTCGTTCTCTTCCTCACTTCATCTTCGCTGCTGGGGAGGATCGGGTTCGGGTTCGAGCCGGGTTCTTCCGCGCGCGCACCCGGTCTCCCTGATTCGAGAGAGGACGCTCCTCGAAACGCCGGGCAGGTGCTCGCCAATTCCGTCGTGCCCGCCGTCGCAGCGCTGCTGGCGATGACAGGCACCCTGCCCGGTGCCGGCGCGGCCCTCGCCGGCGCCATCGCCGCGATGAACGCGGACACGTGGGCGACGGAGATCGGCACGGGACTTCGAGCACCCGCCCGGCTCCTGGTCGGCTGGAGTCCGGTGCGTCCCGGCGAGACCGGGGGTGTGTCTCTGGCCGGAACGTTGGCCGGCCTCGCCGGCGCCAGCTCGATTGCGCTCGCTGCGGCGCTGCTGCCTTCCGCCGCCTGGGGGCCCTCCCGGCCGACTACCTTTCTGCCCGTCGTCGCCGGTGGCGTCGTCGGTCTGTTTACCGACTCGCTGCTCGGCGCCACCGTGGAGCGCCGCTTCGTCCGGATCGACAACGAGACCGTCAACCTCGTTGCCTGTCTCGCCGGCGCGGCGGCGGCAGCGACGATCTTCCCCCGGGTCCGATCGAGTGCACGTTGTCGGGACCGGAGCCTCCCTGCATCTTCCCGGATTCGACTCGCCGCGCCGGGCCGGCCTGAGCGCGGCCGGCCCCGGGGGAGTTCGTGCCCCGGGAGTGCGGACGACGCAAAGATCCGAATCGCGAGCCATACAGGCACCGGAGTCCGATGTACGATCCGAACGTGACCGAAAAGAAGTGGCGGGAGTGGTGGGCCAGCGAGGGCACGAACCAGCCCGACCTCGATGGCGCCGAACGACCATTCTACAACCTGATGATGTTCCCGTACCCCTCCGCCGAAGGGCTGCACGTCGGGAACCTCTATGCCTTCACCGGCGCCGACTTCTACGGCCGTTACCGGCGGCTCCAGGGAGAGGACGTCTTTCAGCCGATCGGGTTCGACGCGTTCGGGATCCACTCGGAGAACTATGCCCTGAAGGCCAACGTCCACCCGATGGAGCTGATTCCCCGGAGCATCGAGACATTCACCCGGCAATTGAAGAGAGCCGGGATCATGTACGACTGGTCGCACACCGTGACCACCACCGATCCCGCCTACTACCGGTGGACCCAGTGGATCTTCCTGCAGCTGTACGAGGCGGGTCTGGCCGAAAAGAAGGAAGCGCCGGTCAACTGGTGTCCCTCGTGCAAGACCGTGCTCGCGAACGAGCAGGTCGAGGGGGGAAAGTGCGAGCGGTGCGGGACCGAGGTCGGCCAGAGGTTGCTCAGCCAGTGGTTCTTCCGGATTACCGACTACACCGAGCGACTTCTCGAGAATCTGGAATGGATCGACTGGTCGGAGTCCACGATCACCGCCCAAAGGAACTGGATCGGTCGCTCCGAGGGGGCGCTTCTCAGCTTCGATCTGGCCGACGGGGCGGACGGCAGAATCGATGTGTTCACCACACGTCCGGACACGCTGTTCGGTGCCACGTTCATGGTGCTCGCTCCCGAGCACCCGCTGGTGGACTCCCTTACGAGCGACGAGAACCGCGCCGAGGTGGAAGCCTATCGCACGGCCGCCGCCGCGGTCGATCTGGTGGAGCGAAAGAAAGCGGACGACAGGACCAAGACGGGCGTGTCTACCGGCGGCTACGCCGTCAATCCGGCAACCGGGGAGGAGATTCCGGTCTGGATCGCGGACTACGTGCTGATGGAATACGGCACCGGAGCGATCATGGCCGTGCCGGCGCACGACCAGCGGGATTTCGAGTTCGCGCGGCAATTCGGGCTGAAGATCCGGCCAGTGGTCGCCCCCGCGGAGCTGGTGGAAGCGGAGGAAGATCCCGCCACTGTGGACCTCGAGCTCGGAGAGCAGGCGTACGTCGCGCACTCGGAGGGCGAGCGCCTGATCAACAGTGGAAAGTACAGCGGACTGCCGGCCCGCGAAGGCGGGGAGCGGATCGTGGCGGCTCTGGGCGAGCAAGGTCTGGGCGAGCCGGAGGTGAACTACCGGCTGCACGACTGGTGCATCTCGCGGCAGCGGTACTGGGGCCCGCCGATTCCGGTTCTCTACTGTGACGAG
>JARRPA010000371.1:0-7074 GCA_037383305.1 Gemmatimonadota bacterium
CGAGAATCCGCGGGCCCGCTGATTCGGCTCATGGCGACCGAGTCGCCATGAGCTTCGTCAGACCCGAACGCGGGCTCAACCGGCCGGGAAGCCTACGCCGGCCTGGAAGGTCCAGCCCTTGTTCTTGATGTCGAGGATCGATTCCGGATCATCGACGATATTGGAGAGCCCGAGGTTGTATCGGGCGTCGCCGAAGATGGAGAATGCGCTCAAGTAGACGGTCACATCGCCGCCGAAGATCCCGACCCAGTCGGTGCTCTTGATGTCGTCGCAGCCGTCGTCGGGAACGTCGCAGGAGAGCTTGATGTCGAAGCCGAGGCCGCCGAATACGCCGGGACGGACGATACCGAGCGGAATGCCGAGCTTCAGCAGCGCGGCGAGCTCGAGATAGTCGATCTTGCTCTCGTCGTCGACCACGCTTCCGAAGCTGAGCTTCGAGCCCTTCTGGATGTAGTTGAGCTCGGCCTGTCCGCCCAGCAGACCCCACCAGTTCTGGAAGAAGAGCCCGCCGGCGAATCCGGTCCGATTGTCCTGACTGAAGGTCTCGTCGATGTCGCCGATGTCGGTCTCTGCTACCGAAACACCGGCCTTGACGCCCCAGGCGCGATCGAACATGACCTGAGCCTGCGCGCTGCCCACGAATACGAAGCCGAGTGCGAACGCCATCAGGATACTCTTCCGCATCTTCTCTTCACTCCTTCAACGGAACGGAGTCGGTTCCCCGGGTGTTCGCAGCCGGGCCGAGGCCCGAACCGCAGGCACGAGAGGAGGACGGGACTCCGGCCATCCCCCTTCCGGACGCACGAAAACGCCCTGAAATCAGCAAATATCATGCCCTCCGCAGGGCTCTTCGAGGTCCGGGATACTGCACCGTTCCACCCTGCGGCCTCTCGCCCCGGAAGTTCGGTCCGGACGAGGGACCATCGGCAGGGAATCAGGAGATTCGGATCGCTCCGGGCCGATGGGTATCGAGCCGACGGCCGCCTGCATTCCACGATTTCCCACGGCGATCTGCCACTGTACGGCTGGGTTCGCCAGCCTTGATTTCGCAAGGGAAACGGTTCGGCGTTTTCGCTGTCGGGACGGTCCGGTATACTTCCGGATGCCATTGACGATTCTGAGGTCGGATTCCACGCATACGCTGTGGAGCCGGTGTCGCGACGGCTTTCTCGCCGAGGTCGGAGAGATCCCGGGCCCGACCGGCTTTCCGTCGCACATCTGGCTCGCCCATCGAGGCGCGAGGGACGCCCTGTTCGCGGCCGCGGCGGACCGGGGCCTGCCGGGCTGGCTCGCGCCACCCGTCTCCTTCTTCTCCGAACTGCCGGAACGCTTCGGTATCCGTAAGCGGCCCATCGGGCACCTGACCGGCCGTCTTCTCGTAAACCGAATCGCGTCCCGCCAGTTTCGCCGCGCCGGACTGGGTTCCGGGCGGCCGGACCGTGGTCCGACCGGATCGCAGGCGATCGATGCTCTGCTCAGCGAACTGCTGCCTGAAGCCGTGGCGCCGCATGAGCTCGAGGCTGCGCTCTCGCAGCTCGAGGGCGACGAGTTCGCCACCCGCCGCAACCGCTGGGTCTCCGGTACCTACCGTGAGTTTCTCGAGGAGCTGGATCGATTGGAACGATTCGATCCCCGATCGATTCACGCTCTGGTGGCTCGGCGCATCGTCGCCGGGGAGCTTCCCGCCGCGATCCGCGGCGCGAGCCGACTGCACGTCTATGGACTCACGAGCCTCAGAGGTCGTCGGTCGCTGTTTCGGGCTCTCGCCGGCCAGTCGGATGTGGACGTCGTTCTCTACCTGATCGAGGAGCCGGGATCGTCCGAGTGGAGCGAGCTGGTTTCAGGTGGTGAAGAGCAGCGTCTCGATCGTCGGGAGCCGGAGAGCTGCGCCCGCACGAGATCGCGGTTGTCGCTCGCTCGGGTGGAGAGGATACCCGCCGGATCGTCGAGGCTCTGGACGAGGCAGGCGTGCCGAGCACCTCGCGTGCCCGTTGGATCCTCGCCGATATCGCGGCATTGCGCGCTCTACTCCTCCTCTTCCGGGGTGCAGTGGCGGACTGGGATTACGGTTCGCTCCGGCAGCTCCTCGCAAGCCCGTTCTTCCGGGCCGGAATCGATCTGCGACCCATCGACTTCATCGCCGGCGAGCGTCGCATCCGTGGTCTCGAATCCTGGTCGGAGGCGCTTCGAAGCCTCGCGGAGGCCGCGGCCGACCCGAGGAGATCGGGACGACTGGAGCGGAAGGGAATGCAGGCCCGGCTCCTCACCGAGGACCTGGCCGCATTCGATTCGCTCGTCGATCAGATCGCGCCCGTCTCTGCCACGCGAACGGAGAGCGAATGGGTCGATCTGACTCTGGACATCCTCGAGGGGAGACGTTTCGAACTTCGCAGCCGACTTCTGGACGTTCCGGTCGGGCGATACGACCTGGTGCGTGCCGACCAGCGAGGGGTGGAGTCGCTGGTGGACCTGCTACGGGAATGGCGTGAGATCGGTAAGGTCGAGGAGGAGCTCGAACCGACCGAGTGGTTCGATCGACTTCGACGGTTGCTCGAATCGAACGAGATCGCGCTGACTACGCCGGAGTCCCGCGGGGTGCAGGTCCTCGAGGCCCACGAGGCCGCGCTGGGCGCATACCGACATGCGTTCGTCGTCCACGCCAACGACGGGGTCTTTCCCCAACCGTGGACGAATCGAACTGTGTTTTCCGAGCCGGAGATTCAGCACCTGAAGGACCTGGGCCTGCCGCTCAGTTCCAGAGACGATGCCCTGCGCAGGGAAAGGGCGCTGTGGGCGGCGGTTACTTCGCTCGACTCGGTCACCTTCTCGTGTCGGGCGATGAGTCCGGACGGACAGCTGCTGACGCCCTGCCTCCTGATTCCGGCGGACACCATTCCGAGGCCCGACACGCCGAAGGAGTCCGGCGCGGTCGGCACCGACGCCGATCGGGACAACAAGGCGCGATTCCGTGGCCCGACACGCCGAAGGAGTACGGCGCGGTCGGCGCCGACGCCGATCGGGTCAACAAGGCGCGGCAGCTGGAGGCGGAAGCGGAACGGTTGGAGCGTACCGTTCGATCCGGGGGTGCGGGGCCGTTCGGATCCGTGGACCCGGACGCGCTGCGCCAGGCGATACTCGCGGCCTGGAGCGAGGAGTTGAGGTCAGGCTCGCTCGATGACGGCGAACTCCAGCCGGAATGCGCGCGGTTGTCGATGAAGCCCAACGCATGGGGCGGACTCGTCCGCGACCCGATCGTCCTGCGGCATCTCGAGGAACGATTCGGAGCTTCGCACATCTGGTCTGCGAGCCAGCTCGAGCAATACGGCCGCAGGCCGTT
Source organism: Gemmatimonadota bacterium (assembly GCA_037383305.1). GTDB lineage: Bacteria > Gemmatimonadota > Gemmatimonadetes > Palauibacterales > Palauibacteraceae > Carthagonibacter. The sequence continues at coordinate 3,338 of JARRPA010000371.1, forward strand.
CGACTATTTTCTGGATCGGGTTCTCGGGGTACGGGCCAGCGAGGAAGTGGAAGACACCACCTCGCCCGCCAGCCGAGGCTCTCTGGCGCACACGATCCTCGAACGTTTCTTCCGTCGTCTGGAAGGGGCGACACCGGAGACGCTGACGGATGAAGCCCTCGACCTCTTCGAGAGGGTCGCCGTCGAGGCGCTCGACGAGGCGGAGGCCGCGGAGGGCCAATGGCTGGGCGAGCCTGCGCTCTGGCGGGTGACCCGTGAGCAGATCGTCGAATCACTCCGAGCCTTTCTCGAGCGGGAGTTGCCGCGGCTCGCGAAAGACGGATCCTGGCCCGTCAGGCTCGAGTTCGCCTTCGGAGAGGATGAGGGCGACCGTTTCGAATTGCAGGGCACGGACTTGCGGGGACGAGAGCAGCGAATGCGGGTCCGCGGTCGGATCGACCGGGTCGATGCGAAGCCCGGCAAGGAGGGCGCGGAGCTACGCGTGCTGGATTACAAGTGGGGCGGATATCCGCGCGCGGCGGGCTATCGGGACGGCTCCGTGCTGCAGACGGCGATCTATCTGCGGGCCGCCTCCCGGCTCCCGGGTATCGACGGCAGGGTGACATGGGGAGCTTATCGTCCGATCACGAAGCCGACTGCGAGTGGGGCGCGACTCGCGGCGGACGATGTCGATTCGGTGCTGGCCTTCGCCCTGTCCATTCCGGAACGCGTCCGCAACGGGTGGTTCGAGCCGGTCCTGGCCGCCTCGCAGTCTCTCGGTGCCTGGGAGGTAGGCCGGGAGGTGACCCGCACATCGGCGCAGTTCGCAGAGGGTCACCGGTTCGAGCCCTCGGAGAACGGCCCGAACGATGCCTGATCGCTGGACCGCGGAGCAGCATGCGGCGATCCGCGAGAACGGCCACGTGCTCCTCGCGGCGAACGCGGGAACGGGTAAGACCTCCACCGTCGTCGGCAAGATTCTCTGGCGCCTCGGCTTCGATGTCGGCGAAGCCGAGGACGGTGCCATTTCCCCCTGCGAAGATCCCTGCGAGCTTTCCCGAATCGCGGCGATCACGTTCACGGAGAAGGCCGCGCGCGATCTCCGGCGCAAGCTGTCGGAGGCCCTGGAGGCGAACGGGGTTTCTCGCGGAGAGATCGACCGAGCATTCGTGGGCACGATTCACGCCTTCTGCGGCGACATTCTGAGACAGCACGCGCTTCGCCTCGACATCGATCCATCGTTCCGAGTCATGGACGCCCGCGAGTCGTCGCTGCGACTCGGGGAGTTGATCCGAGAAACGGTGCTGGAGGCGCTGGACGCGGGCGAATCGGACGTGGCTGGGATCTTGAAGGACGCTCCTCTCGACCCGTACGGTCCGTTCGGGACCTCCGTCACCGGACTGGTTCGCGAGGCACTCCGTGAACTTCGCTGGAATCGGGAGAGATTCGATGACTGGTGTCACGAGACCGATGATGGGTCGTCCGGCACCGGCGCGCCCGATCTGCGTCTGGATTTCCGAAAATTCGCCGCGTCCGCCGATCTCGAGTCGGAGCCCGATCCCCGAGTGGGGGAGTCCGAGGCGCGGCATCTCGCGCACATGGCGGCGGTATACCGCGGGGCCCATCGCGTGCTCGGCCTCTGGCTGACGCTGCTGGAGCGAGAGAATCGTCGCGTTTTGGACGCTGCTGGAGCGAGAGAATCGTCGCGATTTCGACAGCCTGATACTGGATGTGCGTCGTCTGCTGTCCCGGGAGCAGTTCGTGCCCGCGCTGGAAGCCATCCGACAGAGGTTCCGGCTTCTGATCGTGGACGAATTCCAGGACACCGACGGCGCTCAGCGGGACATCGCCTTCGCGATCGGTGGACTCGCGGGTCCACCCCCGAGCTCCGGCGAGAGCCCCCGGCTGTTTCTGGTCGGAGACCCGAAGCAGAGCATCTACGGCTTCCGGAACGCGGACGTCCGCGTCTGGAACGAGGTGGAGAGCCGCCTTCGCGAGTCCGGCACCGTCCTTCGGCTGAGCCGGAACTTCCGTTCGGACCCGGCACTCGTCCGTCTCGTGAACGAGGCCTGCGGCCCGGCTTTCGCCGCCGCCGGATCGGCGCTCGAATCCGTCGATCGCGGCGCGGTGGTACCGTACGGCCCGCTGGAACCGGGCAGGGAGGCGTCCAGGGGCGCTGGAGTGGACTGGCTCGCGACGGCGGCCGACCTGAAGAAGGCGGAACGAACGGAGCACGGGGCCGCCCTGCTGGCGGGGCGGATCGCCGCGCTGCTGGGTCGGAACTCGGGATCTGCATCGCGGGGATCGGCCGACCGGGAAGGGGCGTTGCGTGCCGACGATATCGCGGTTCTCGCAGTTCGGTCCGACACCCTATCCCGGGTGGAGGCCGCGCTCCGCGAGCGAGGGATTCCAACCTACAACGCCTCCTCGCGGGGACTCGCGGAGCGACAGGAGGTCCTGGACGCCATCAACGCGCTGCGGCTCGTCGACAATCCGCTCGATGATCTCCGCGCCCTCGCCTTCCTGCGATCGCCCTTCGTAGGGCTTCGCGACGAAGTCATCGCGCGGATCCGGCTCGATCGCTCGATCGACGGGCGCGGGCTGCTCGATCGAGCGAAATCCTGGCTCGCGGGACGGGACCGCGGAGAGATCGAGCCGTTCGAAGCGCCCGAGCACCCCCTGATCGATCCCACCGAGAGATTCGCGCTGCGAAGGGGCCTGGAAGCGATCTCCGAGGTCTGCTCGCTGGTAGGACGGGCCGAGCCCGCCGAGCTGCTGGACACGCTGCTCGCCCGGACTTCCTATCGCCTTCATCTGCGGCTGAGGACGGGATACCGCGAAGCCGAGTCCAATCTCGATCGGCTGCGGCTTCTTCTGGGGCAGTTCCGGTTCCTGTCGCTGGCTGATTTTCTTCGCGCCTGGGACGAGGCCGCCGGCGAGCGTCGGGCGGAGCTCGAGACGGCGAGTCCGCCGGCCGCGGCCGAGGGGTCCGTCTTCCTGAGCACGATTCACGGAGCGAAAGGCCTCGAATGGCCTGTCGTGGCGATAGCCGGCGCCGAAGATGGTGGCGGAGAATGCCGAATCGATGCGACTTCTGTACGTGGCTCTCACGAGAGCGCGCGAGCGGCTTCTGATAGCGGCTCCGGTGGAGGATCCCGCAGGTCATGCCTCGTGGGTGGCCCGGGCCCTCTTCGCAGCCGGTACCAACCGGGATGTCCGGCCCCCGGGCGCGGAATCGGGGGAGAGCCCGCGTGCGCCGATCCGCGCTCCCGAGTCCGACGATCCGGGAACGGGAACCGGTCGGCAGCTGGATGCGTTCGGCCTGAACGAGCCACCGGCCGACGAGGTCGGGCAACTGAACCTGTTGAGCGCGGCGAACCACCTCACGGAAGCGACCGGGGAAGGCGAGAGGTCGAGAGCCGATACGCCGATTCCGTTGAGAGTGTGGCGCCAGATAGATCCGATTCAGCCGGAATTCGCGGACGTGCCGTTGACGCTGGACTGGCTCGCGTTGCCCGTGCGCGGGGAGGCTCCGGCGACCGTCGCGCCGATCGACGCGTCGAGGGTGGCGCGGCTCAGGTCCGCGACGGAGCTCTCGCTGGCGCGTCGGGATCCGGAGGCATGGAAGCTCCTCTATCGGCACGGAGTCGCGCCGGCCGAGAGCTTCGGCGTGAAAATCTCTCCGGTCGACGGTAGCGCCGCGGAATCGTCGGCTCTGCCCGGGAGAGTGCGTGGGTCCATCATTCACGAAGTGCTCG
>JARRPA010000372.1:0-3304 GCA_037383305.1 Gemmatimonadota bacterium
ATCGCCGAACACATCGCCGAACATGTCGCCGAAATCGCGGAAGGCATGCGAATCCTGGAAGCCGCCATGGCCCCAGAAATCCTGCATCTGGGCATCGACGCCGGCATGGCCGTACTGGTCGTAACGGGCGCGTTTGTCCTTGTCGGACAGCACCTCGTACGCCTGCCGCACCTGATTGAACCGGTCGAAGTCTCCCGACCGCTCGTTGTCCGGGTGATAGCGCTTCGCCAGAAGGCGATAGACCCGCTCGATGGTCTCCGGGTCGGCCGACGGACTGAGCTGGAGCGTCTCGTAGTGATCGACCCAGGGCTTGTCACTCATGGCCGGATCCTGAGGGCGTGGGACGGTCGTGCGCGCCGGCAACCATTACCCGACCGTCGGCCCCAGGACAACCGTGTGCCGGGAATCGGCACTACGCGGCGTTGCCTGCCGAGGAGGACTTCGCCGTAAGGAATGCGGATTCCGCAGGCGTCGGATGGGTCATGGAAAGAGGGACCTCCCGGGTCACGTCTCCCTGCACAGGGCGACGACCCGGTCCCACATCCTGGAGCTCTCCTGCTTGAGTCGCTCGGCGTGACCCTCCAGGGTCCGAACCACCGCATCGCGGTGTGAGGGCTCTCCGAGTCCATCGAGCAATCGGTCCAACCTGTCGGTGGCCTCGATGTCGTCCAACACGTACTCCGGCACGCCGAAATCCGCGAACAGCTCCGGATACTTGTGCGACCACCCAGCGGCGATCGTGGGGACTCCCTGCGACAGGGCCCCAACCAGTCCATGGAACCTGGAGCCGACCACGATCCACGCCCTCGACAGGATCCACTTCAGAACCCGCGGGTCTTCGTGGGTCACCACCCGCAGCGGCTCCTCCACGCCCTTGTCCACCATCCTGAAGTTCGGGACGATGGCCGAGAAGCGCTCCGGAAGCTCGATGTCCGGACTCGCCCTGGGCGCCACCTCCATGGTGAAGTCGGGCGAGAGCGCCGTGGGCGTATCGACTCCCAGCTTCTCCAGATGCTGCATGGATTCACGGTCTCTGGCGAACACCAGATCCGCCCGTTCAAAGAGCCTCCGGCTCGCCTCCGCCACCTCCGGGACCTCGAAGGGTCCCATGGCCTGGGGAAGCAGGATCAGCCGTGCCCGTCTCCGGGCCCTCCCCTGGATCTTTCGGTAGAGATTGCGGGCAGGCTTGGCATTCCATTGGTCGGAATAGATGAAGCCCGACGCATCGAGCACCACGTCGATCTCGTCCGGGTTCACGAGCCCCAGCTTCTCCCGTACCCGGGGGTCGGCGTACCTCAGGGCGAGGCTGGCGATCCTGGACCGGCCTCCACCGATGAATTCCGGCGTAGTCAGGAATCCGTGCTTCGCGCGGTCCTCCAGACTCCCGAACCAGTGGGGAACCACGAGGCGCAGATCGTCGAGGGAGCGACGCAACCGGTCGGCGACGGCGATGGCCATCATCTCGGCGCCCCGGTTATGGGTTCCGGTGCCGTGGATCTCCACAGTGAGTTGGGTCATTCGAAGTTGTATCGTCGGAGTTGACTCAGGTTCTTCTTGGTCGACCGCGCCACCTTCCCATCCGGGTCGGGATGACCCAACACGACGAGCATCACGGGCCGTTCGTCGGGTTCGAGCGCCAGCAGCTCCGCCATCCGCTCCTCCTTCCCCTCGATGTCCGGCCAGTTCACGCAACACGAGGCCAGTCCCGACGCTTCCAGCGCGTAGAGGAACCCCATGACCGCCAGCGAGGCGTCGATGTAGATCAGATGGCGATCCCGCTCGTCGAAGTAGTGGCGCTGCTTCCCGACCACGACCACGGCGACGGGGACGTTGTGTCCGTAGCCCGCGAGCCCGAACGGGATGTTCACCACCTTCTGCACCAGCTCAGGCTCGTCGAAGATCCGGAACTCGAAGGGCTGGCGGTTGCACGCACTGGGAGCCTGCGCCGCCACCTCCAGCGCTCGATCGATCACGGCGCGATCCACCGGCTTCTGCAGGAACCAGCGGACGGAACGGCGGCGCTGCGCGAGGTCCGCCAGGGCCTCGATGGTGTCGGGCGGAGGTGCGGTGAGAGTCCTCCGGTAGGGAATCATCCTCTCCCCGTTCCCCTCCGCCACAGCGCAGGTGCTCCCGGCCCGGAAGAAGGTGTCCTTCAGCTCCTGGATCTCCGGCTGCCCGTCATTGGCGGCGAAGTACTCGCTCAACACGTCGTGGCCCCACTGCAGCTCGGTGGGATCGATGGCCGTGGATTCGGCACAGCAACGGGCGTAGGCGTGGCCGCCTGGCTCCACGCCGGCGACCCGCCGTCGAGTCCGCCGCCGCTGGAGGACATCGGCCGCGCCGTCGAGCGGGTCCGACGGCTGCTGGGGATCGAGGCAGACGGGGCCGGCCGATCGTCTCTGCGGGCGGACTCGAGCGCAGCCTCGACCCCGATTTCGGGACGTGCTCCCTAGAGCCGGTCGCTAAGTTGGCGTAGCATCCGCCTTCCGCGCCAGAAGGATCCCTGCCGATGGCGAGCTATGACGAGTGTCTCCAGATCATCCGCGAGCTGGCGGAGCCGTTCGCGGACGAAGGGGTCACGATCGAGGAGGAGTCGGTCCTGGGCGCAGAGCTCGGCCTGAGCTCGTTGCGCACCCTCGAGCTGGTCGCCGATCTCGAAGACCGGCTGGACGTCAGCCTGCCGCTGAACGCGCTGCCCGGCGTGCGCACGGTCGGGGAGCTGGCACGCCTGCTCGAGAAGGCGAGCGGCGGGAAGGACGGGTGAAGCTGCTCGACAAGTTCGAGGCCTTGGCGGCCACCCGGGAAAAGCTGCTCGCGCCTTCGACCCCGCCTGCGTCGAGGCGGGGCGGCAGGCGCTGGCCGACGAGGGCACGGGCACCACCGGCTCGCGCATGGCCAACGGCACCTACGCCGGCCACCGGGCGCTGGAGGAAGAAATCGCGGCCTTCTACGGCCGGCGTCACGCGATCGTGTTCACCACCGGCTTCGCGGCCTCCATGGGCATGGTCGCCGCCCTGGCGGGACCCGACGACGTCCTCCTTATCGACGCCGACTCCCATGCCAGCATCTATGACGGCTGCCGCCTGAGCGGCGCCGAGATCATTCGCTTCCGCCACAACAACCCGGAGGACCTGGCCAAACGTCTGCGGCGGCTCGGCGAGCGCGCGGCGAGGACCCTGGTCGTCTCCGAGGGCCTGTTCAGCATGCTCGGCGATCAGGCGCCGCTGGAAGAGATCGTGGCGGTCAAGAACGAATACGGCGCCGGTCTGTTGCTGGACGAAGCCCATTCCATGGGGGTCTTCGG
>JARRPA010000373.1:0-2963 GCA_037383305.1 Gemmatimonadota bacterium
CCACCGCCACGTCCTGGGTGGCGGCGAAGATGTTGATCAGGATGCCGACCAGCATCAGAGTTCCCATCTGGTTGGCCGGATCCTCGACGAGCATCAGCGCCAGGAGCGACAGCGACAGGCCCAGTTGTGCCCCCAGCACCCACGGCCGCCGGCGTCCCATGGGCGGATACTGGAAGCGGTCCATGAACGGCCCCGTGACCAGTTTGAATACCCAGGGCAGAATCACGACCGCGAGATAGGATGCGATGGCGCCAGCGCTGACATCCTGGCTGGCCAGCCAGGCGGGGATCGCGATGCCCAGAAGCCCCTGGGGAATCCCCTGCGCGAAGTACATCATCGCTCCCGTGAAGTAGCGGACTCTGGAGCGATCCAGCAGGGTGAAACTCGTCATCTACATTCCCTTCGATCGAATAGCAGCTACCGGTGAGGGAGGTGACACTCGAGGAATCGACCCGTCTGACGGCCGAGTACCGGGTCACGCTGACCATTCTCGGGAGCTTCGTTCAGTACTCGAGGCGGATCGGATGGCGCGCCATCGAGCCGTAGTGGCGGGAGAATCGTCGAGCGGGGGTTGGCAGCCCCCAATTCTGGATCGCGACGCCTGCGTCAGTTCGCCTTCCTGATCGCCTCTATCAGCTCTTCCTTGTTCATGTCGCTCCGCCCGTCGATGTCGAGCTCCGAGGCGCGATTCCGCAGCTGCTCCACGGTCCGTTCTTCGAGCCGCGTGTGCGGATTGCCGGTGCCCGACGTGGTATCGCTCTCCGTGCGTCCTTCCTTCTGCCGCTGTTTGTTCACGGTTCGCGACGCGATTTCTTCGGCTCTTTCTTCGCTCCTGCCGCGCTCCAGTTCGCTCTGCTTCACGTGCTGATATTGACGTTCATCTTTGTCGCTCCAGGCATCCTGCGGCATACTGTCCTCCTCTCGTAATCAACGGCGACGCTCCATCAGCGGCTGCCGACGACATACACGAACAGCTTCGTGTCATCGGGTTCAGTCAGAGTTAACGGGAAACCATCGTCGTGTCATCTCGCTCGGTTCACGACAGCGGCGGCCTGGGATCGACAGGTTCATGCTGCCCGGCGATGCGATTATCTTTTCGCGATACCGTCGCCCCGCAGTCTCGACCGGGCTGCGGGAAAGACGACTCACTCCTCGGATGGGGGCCACGAATGATGTGCCCGACGACCCCTCGTGTCGCGCGATGACGATGCGACTGATCCTGAACGGGAAAGCCGCCGAGGAGCCCTCTCTTCGTGAGGCCGTCGAGGCCGAACGGGCTCGGGGGAACGATCTGGAGGTCCGGGTCACCTGGGAGCAGGGCGACGCCGCCCGCTATGCCGCCGAGGCTGTAATGGACGGCGCGCGCATCATCATCGCCGGCGGTGGCGATGGCACGCTGAACGAGGTGGTTCAGGGAGTACTGACTTCGGAGGCTGCCTTCGATGGATCCATCGGTGTGATCCCCCGGGGAACGGCGAACGACTTCGCGAGCGCGATGGGCATTCCCGAAGACCCCGCCGCCGCACTGGCGGTGGCGACTCGCGGCCGTACCATGCCGATCGACGTCGGACAGGCGGGCTCTCGATTTTTCGTCAATATGGCGCTCGCGGGTCGGGGGACGGATATCGGAGCGGACACCCCGGAGGTGCTCAAGAAGGCCTTCGGCCGGCTCTCGTACCTCGTGGCAGGAATCACGCACGCGGGCGAGATCCAGGCTACCGAGGCTTCGCTTCGAGCCCCGGAGTTCGATTGGACGGGAACGTGTCTTCTGATCGCGGTGGCCAACAGCCGCCAGGTGGGCGGCGTGCAGTTGTTTCCCGATGCCGACGTCGATGATGGGTTCCTGGACATCGCAATCCTCCCCGCTGAACGGACCCCGAACCGGATCAGTCTGCTGGCGGACTACGTCACGGGCGGTGTCGCGACATCACTCGAATCAGCCCTCGTGCGGCACCGGGCACCGACCCTCACGCTCACATCTTCCGCTTCGTTCGACGTGAGCCTGGATGGCGAACCCGTCCGGGTGAGCGAGATCGAATTCAAGCTGAGGGAGCGGTGCGTGGGCTTCCGGCTGCCACCGTAAATACTCGCCGGAGGATGACCGGCGACGCTACTCCACCCGGATCTCCTGCGCGGTCTCGTCCGGGATCTCGATGACGTCGCTATTACGACCTTGGTCCAATGTACGGTGAAGGTCGCCCCGGTTAGGGTGGTCGGAGTCTCGCCGCCGGTTCTCAGACCGTGAGATCCGGTGAGCGCTTCAGCGAGTCATGAGGAGGGTATCGATGAAGTCCACGTTCTGGGGTCTGTCACTCGTCGCCGTCGTTTCCTTGTCCGCGGGTGCTTGCGCCTCGGCGTCCCCGAATGCCGAGTCGACGGAGGCCACGGCCACACCGAGAGTGATCGAGCTGCCGGCGGCGCGCGCGAGCCGGACGCTGGCGTCCTACGAGCGGCCGGCGGAGAACCAGCAGTGTTACGATCGAGAATCCGAGCCGTATACGGCGATCGTGGACAGCCACTTTCACCCGCGCCCCTTCGGCGGGGCCGCGATCGAGCCGACCGACCTGTACGACTACTTCGAGCGACTCGGCGTGCGGTTCGTGAACTATTTCGGGATCGGACAGGTGCTGGAGCTCGACTCCGGTTGCACGTATTACCTGGACTGCCCCGGCGTCACGGCGATGCCGAGCGTGAAGAATGACTTCGTGAACGGGATGGAGACCGTCGCCTACTCGCACGACAATCTCCACATCACGTTGTCGATGACTTTCATGGACCTGGCACACCCGGAAGAAGCGGCCGAGCGCATCCGGGAGTACGACCGGGAGTACCCGGGGATGTTCACGGGGGCGGGAGAGCTGAACGTCATCAAACAGGCGCTGGTCCCCAACAACCCCGAGCCTGCGACGCCCGCCAGCATCGACCGGTGGGCTCCCTTCATGCAGATCCTGCGGGAGCGCGGC
>JARRPA010000374.1:0-2398 GCA_037383305.1 Gemmatimonadota bacterium
AGCTCGGAATCGTCCACCATTTCTATGAGCTTCTGCAGCCAGGCGAGATCGATCATCGGTTCACGCGTTCCAGGTACTTGTCAGCCGTCCGATCCACTCTGAGCACATCACCCTGGTCGATGAACAGCGGGACCTGCACGACGGCGCCGGTCGCCAGCTTCGCCGGTTTCGTGCCCCCTTGAGCCGTATCTCCTTTCAGGCCCGGGTCCGTCTCGATCACCTCGAGCTCGACGAACTGTGGCAGCTCAACCGTCAGCACGGCGCCTTCCCGGGTCAGGCCTTCGCATTCCATATTCTCCTGAAGATACTGGAGCTGGTCCTCGCCGATGGTGTCCCGGCTGAGAGGAATGCTCTCGAACGTCTCCATATCCATGAAGGTGCACAGGTCGCCATCGGCGAACAGGTACTGCATCTGCCGGTAGTCGATGAAGATGTCCTGCAGCTTCTCGGTGGCTTCCGTCACCTTCTCGCCGGCCCTGAAGGTTCGCTCCACCACGGCGCCGGTCAGCACGTTCTTCAGCTTCGTACGCACGAAGGCACCGCCCTTTCCAGGCTTCACGTGCTGAAAGTAGACGATCTGCATCAACGTCCCGTCGGCGTCGATCACCATCCCGTTTCGAAAGTCAGATGTATCCGCCATGCTCTTCGCTTCAGATTTCCAACAGGTCCGTGGATGAACGGCCGAGGGTTCGACTTCCATCGACCTCGATGACGACATCCTGCTCGATTCGAATACCGCCTCGTCCGGGAAGATACACGCCGGGCTCGATCGTGACCACGTTTCCGATCGCCAGCGGCCGCTCCTCGCGCCGGTGAAGCCTGGGCGCTTCGTGCACTTCCAGGCCGATCCCATGTCCGGTGCTGTGCCCGAATCGGTCCGCGAGACCGAGTGTTTCGAGATGGTCCCGGGCGGCCGCAGCGACCTCGCAGGCCGGTACGCCGGCCGCGACACGCCCGATCGCTTTGAGACAGGCCTCGTTCACGGCCTCGTGAAGATCCCGCTGCCAGGATTCGGCCCGCCCGGGGACCACGACGCGGGTCAGGTCCGAGCAATAGCCGTCGACGCGAGCGCCGAAGTCGAACAGGAGCAGATCGCCCTTCTCGACGACGCGGGCTCCAGGCGAAGCATGCGGCAATGCGGACCGGGGCCCGGAGGCGACGATCGGTTCGAACGGTAGCGGTCCGGAACCTGAGCGGCGAAGCGCGTAAACCAGTTCAGCGGCGATCTCCTGCTCGGTCATGCCGACGCGAAGCCGCTCGACGGTCTCGTGGAAGGCCGTCTCGGCCAACTCGACGGCCTCTACCAGACTTCTGATCTCCTGTGCGTCCTTGACCGTTCTCAACTCGGCGACCGCGCGGGTCAACGGATCCCATATCACCGTCCCGCAGCGGCGCCCGAGCTCGAACCGATCCTGCACGGACGTCGCGTCGGGATCGAAGCCGATACGACTGCCGGGGGGGCGTTCCGCCAGACGCTCTGCGAGAGAATCGAACAGACCTTCGGCCGCGATCACGAGCGAGATCCACGGGCCGATCTCCTCCCGAGCCTGATCCTCGTAGCGGAAGTCGGTGAACAGCGTCACGAGGCCCGGCTCGATCAGCAGAAGTCCGCTCGAACCGGTAAACCCACTCACGTATCGCAGATCGGGGGGATGCGAGACCAGCAGCCCGGTCATGCGCTCGTCGTGCAGTCGGTCCCGGAGGCGTCGAAGTCTGCTTTCCCGGAAGTCGTCGCCGCGATCGAGACTCACTCGTCGCGCCGCAATGCCTCGACGAGGCCGTCGAGACCGAAGAGGTAGCTGCGGGCGCCGAATCCGGTCACGACGCCGAGCGCCGCATCCGACAGCAGCGACTGACGCCGGAAGGGTTCGCGCGCGAAGATGTTGGAGAGGTGAACTTCGACGAACGGAGACCCGCTCGCCACGAGCGCATCGCGGAGCGCGACGCTGGTGTGTGTGAGGCCTCCGGCGTTCACGAGCCATCCGTCCGTCTCATCCATCCGTGCGTGGATGAGATCGACCAGCTCGCCTTCGTGATTCGACTGAAAGCTCTCGAGCCCGATGTCCAGTTCCGAGCCGCGCTCTTTCAGCCGGGCATCGATTTCCTCCCGGGTCTCCGTGCCGTACAGGCGGGGCTCGCGACGTCCGGAACGCTCACCCACTGGTTCCGCAACCAGTTTGCGCGGGAACTCGACCGGGACGAAGCCTTTCCCAGTCTTGCCGCCGAAGCCGAGGACGTGCCGGCCGGGGCGGAGGGGCTCCTCTTCCTGCCCTATTTCTCGGGAGAACGGACTCCGATCCACGACCCGCACGCGAAGGGCGCGTTCTTCGGGCTCAACCTTACCCACACCCGCGGCCACCCCATACATCCCCTGAACGGTGTGATCAAAACCTTTGTC
>JARRPA010000375.1:0-2020 GCA_037383305.1 Gemmatimonadota bacterium
GCGTCGAGAAGCGGCCCTTGGCGAAGTACCGCAGGAATCGGTTTCCCAGCACGCTGAGATGTCGGCGGAGAAACGGCACGTTGCGGATGGTGCCTCCCTCCATGTACGGGGAAGCCAGGACCATTCGGGCCCCACCATCCCGGATCGTGCGCGCGAGCCGGCCGATGTGCTCGACGTCGTAGCTGAGATCCATGTCGAGGGTGATGACGTAGTCGCCGGCCGTGTTCGCGAATCCGTAGCTCATCGCCTGGCCGAGTCCGAAGTTGCGCGGGTGGTGCACGGTGAGGATGGAGGGGTGGCCGGCGGCGAGCCGATTCGAAATCTCTGCGGTCGCATCGCGGCTTCCATCATTCACGATGATGACCTCCCAGCGGAATTCGGTCTCCAACGTCTCGAGGTACTCAATGATCGCCGTGACGTTTTCTTCGAGGAGAGCTTCCTCGTTGTAGGCGGGAAGGACGATCGACAGAAGCGGGAGATCGGGCTCGCCGGGCGACATGGCTCCCCGGGGCGAGAGAGTGTCGATGACTCTGTGGTGCAATGCGCCCTCGCGGTGTCGGAATTCTCGATCCGATCGCCACCGGGTTATTGTGGACCGCCGCTCTCGCGGTTGAGATTGTCCAGGTGACCCGTCGCGATCAAGAGACGAACCGGAAAGAGATCCAAACTATGGACAGGAAACCTGTATCGGTAGGCGTCATCGGCGCCGGCGGCTGGGGAAAGAACCTGATCCGGAACTATTTCGAGCTCGATTCCGCGGAGCTGCGATGGGTGTGTGATCTCGACCCGGAGAAACGGAACCGCAGCCAGCGCCAGTTTCCGGCCCGGTTCGAGACCGACGATGTCGGCGAGATGCTTCGCGATGCGGAGCTGGATGCGGTGGTGATCGCCACCACCGGTCCTTCCCACCATCAGCTGGCCCTCCAGGCGCTGAAGGCCGGCAAGGACGTCTACGTCGAGAAGCCGTTCACACTTTCGGTTCGCGACGCCAGGGAGCTGGTCGATCTCGCGAGTCGGAACGGTCGCGTTCTCATGGTGGGTCATCTCCTGGAATACCACCCGGTCGTCGTGAAGCTGAAGGAACTGATCGATGAGGGCTACCTCGGCGATGTCCGCTACATCTACAGCCAGCGCTTGAACCTCGGTACGATCCGCGGCGATGAGAACGCGATGTGGAACTTCGCGCCCCACGACATTTCCATGATCCAGTACCTGTTGGGCCGTGCGCCGACCGACGTCTCCGCCCGGGGGCAGAGCTACCTGCAGCCGGGAATCGAGGACGTGGTCTTCCTCTCGATGAATTTCGGCGACCGGGTCATGGGTCACGTGCACGTGAGCTGGCTCGATCCCCACAAGACGCGCCGGCTCACGGTCGTGGCGAGTCAGCGGATGGCCGTATTCGATGACCTGGAGACTACGGAGAAGCTGAAGATCTACGACAAGGGCGCCGAGGTGAACACGGACTACGATACGTTCGCCGAGTACGTCGGGCTTCGGTTCGGTGACATCACGATTCCCTACATCCGCAGCGGAGAGCCGCTCAAGATCGAATGCGAGCACTTTCTGAGCTGTGTCCGGGACCGGACGACCCCGAAGAGTGACGGAATGGACGGCCTTCGGGTCGTGGATGTGCTCGAAGCGGCCGACCGATCTCTGAAGAACAACGGATCGCCGGAGTCCCTGAAGGGCGGGGCCGATTGAAAGGGCAACCCGTCGTCAGTCTCTCCCTGGACCTCGACGACAAGTGGACATACCTGAAGACTCACGGCGACGCCGCGTGGAGCGACTACCCGTCGTACCTGTCCTATGCCGTGCCGCGTATTCTGGATTTTCTCGCGGCTCGCGACGTTCGGATCACCTTCTTCGTCGTAGGCCGCGACGCCACGGACGAACGAAACCGTGAAGTGCTGTCGCTGCTGGCGCGGGCGGGACACGAGATCGCGAGCCACCGCTTCGAGCACGACCCGTGGTTGCACCTGTACTCCAAAGAGCAGCTTCACGCTGAGCTCGAACGCGCGGA
>JARRPA010000376.1:0-2733 GCA_037383305.1 Gemmatimonadota bacterium
GATCGATGCGAGGATGAGATCCAGCGCTTCGCGATTCGAGCCCAGGTTCGGCGCTACACCTCCCTCGTCCCCGACCGCCGTGTTGTGCCCCTCTGCGCTCAGGCGTTTCTTCAGCGCGTGAAACACCTCGGCTCCTGCGCGCAGTCCCTCGGAAAAGCTGGAGAAGCCGACGGGGACCACCATGAACTCCTGGATGTCCACGCTGTTGTCGGCATGCGCGCCTCCGTTGAGGATGTTCATCAACGGAACGGGTAGGACGGAGCTGGCATCCGATCCGAGCTGCACGAAGAGCGGAACCTCCCGCACGGCCGCGACCGCACGAGCCACGGCCATCCAAACGCCGAGAATCGCGTTCGCGCCCAGACGACTCTTATTCGCCGTACCGTCGAGCTCGATCAGCGCGTTGTCGATCGTCGCCTGGTCGGAGGAATCCTGCCCCCGCAGCGATTCGGCGATCTCGCCATTGACGTTGGCGACGGCTTGCAGTACGCCTTTGCCGCCATAACGGGACGGGTCTCCGTCGCGCAGCTCGACTGCCTCGTGGGCCCCGGTTGAGGCACCGCTCGGAACCGCGGCGCGTCCGCCGACTCCGCTGTCGAGGCGGACGGCGACCTCGACCGTGGGATTTCCTCGAGAATCCAGAATTTCCCTGGCGTGCACTGTCTGGATTTTGGACATCGGGTTCGCTCCGAGTCGTTCGAGCCGGGCCGCAGGCTGTCGTCTCCGGTGAGACTCCCGCAACTTGTGTCGGCCGAAGGGCTCAGACAAGATGAGACTCCCGCAACTTGTGTCGGCCGAAGGGCTCAGACAAGATGCAAGGTGACGAGATTGGCGCACGGTCGCCGTTCCGGCCGCCGGCACCCGAACTCCAGGATGACGACATGTTCAAGAACCTCATGCAGAAGGCAGGCAGCATCGGCGTCGTGATTGCAGGAATCGCCGTCGTGATGATCCTGTTCTTCGGCTTCAACCGAGTCAACGAGTACGAAGTCGCCGTCAAACGGAATCCCGTGACCGGCGCGGTAGGCGAAAATCCGTATCGGCAGGGCCTGTATCACTCGATTCTCCGGTCGTGGACGAATTACTCCACGCGGGAGATCCAGTATCCGCCAGCCGGGGGAAGCGAACGACTCACGGCCCTCACCTCCGACCAGCTGCAGATCGAAGTGGACGCGGCGTTCCGGTACCGGATCGATCCCGATTCCGCCGTCAGCCTCTACCTGGAGATCGGAGAGCCCGCCGCGATCGACGGCTTCGTCTACAACACCTATCGATCCGCTGTGCGCGACGCCGTCGCGGAGATCCCGGCCGCGGCGATTCTTTCGCGGGACCGCGCTGCGATCGGAGACCGGATCGACGAGCTGATGGCGACCGGGCTGGCGCCGAGGGGCATTTACGTGACCGACTTCTTCGTCAGGGAGATCGTGCCGCCGGCCACGCTTCGGGAGGCGATCGAGAACAAGCTCTCTCGCGAGCAGCAGGTTCAGGCCGAAGCCTACCAGACGCAGGTCGTCGCCGAGCAGGCGAACCAGAAGCGTGCCGAGGCGGAAGGCATCCGTGACGCCCAGGACATCATCGCGACGAGCCTGACGGGGGTCTCGGGCCAGCGCTATCTTTACTGGCGTTATCTGGAGGTGCTGGGGGAAGTGGCCAACGGACAGAACAACATGGTGATCGCGCCGACCGAAGGCGGGATTCCGATCTTCTTTACGCCCGACAGCCAGTAGGATTCCCTCAGTCCAGCTGCGGCCGGCGGCCCATGAGCCGGCAGCCGCGGATCACCGGGGCCCGGAGCGATCCGGGCCCCGATGCGCAGGACTCTCCATTATTCGTCTCCGGCTCACAGCGCCGTCGGGTCCCCCGATTCCTCCCGGAGTGATCTGAGCAGCCCGGCCACGGATTCGTGCACCTGCTCGAGCACGAGATCCCGGTCTCGAATCGTGCGCCCCTCGGTCGCGATCGGATCTCCGACTCGTATCCGGACCTCTCCGGGCCGGATTCCCCGACCATGAGCCAGCTTCCACCCCCCGTCCAGCGCGATCGGCACGATCGGCAATCCGGTCTCGATGGCGAGCACGAAGCTTCCTTTCTTGAAGGAGCCGAGACGCCCGTCCCGGGACCGGGTCCCCTCCGGAAAGAGCCCGAGGCAGATGCCCTCCTCTCGCATCCGGGCTGCCGCCGCACGCATGGCCGCGACCGATCCCCTCCTGTCGGAGCGATCGATGAACACGTGGCCGGCCGAGCGCATCGCCTGGGCGAGCAGCGGGATCCTCGACAATTCCTGTTTGGCCACGAATCGGATCGGAACGGGAAGAGAGGCGAGCAGCGCGAAAAT
This sequence comes from Gemmatimonadota bacterium, assembly GCA_037383305.1. GTDB lineage: Bacteria > Gemmatimonadota > Gemmatimonadetes > Palauibacterales > Palauibacteraceae > Carthagonibacter. The sequence continues at coordinate 2,336 of JARRPA010000376.1, forward strand.
GTCGAAGTTCGATTGATGATTCGCGACGAGGATCGCGCCTTCCCGGCTCGGCAGGTTCTCCTGCCCTTCGACCCGGACCCGCACGCCCGATGCACGCAAGAGGGCGTCTGCCCACTCCCGCTGCACGGAATCGAACGTCCCCGGGGGCGCGCGCCGCACACCGCCGATGATCGCTCGGATCGAATACCAGGCCGTGGCTGCGACGGTGACCACCGCGAACCAGGCGGACCGGATCAAGACCCGTCCGAACCGAAGTGATCGAATCCGCCGAACGGCAGCTGCAGTTCGCCGCCATCCAAATCGACGAGATCCACACCCGAGCCCGACTCGACTCGACCGACCCGGGTGAGAGGGATGTCGAACCGCGCTTCGAATTCCCGGCGGATCCCGACACCGGT
>JARRPA010000377.1:0-2013 GCA_037383305.1 Gemmatimonadota bacterium
TTCCGGGGCGGGGGAAGCCAGCTCCTGCTCGACGTGACGGAGGACGGGGACGGCTACCGCGCGGTCTTCGACATCGGGCTGCAGGCGGGCTGAGGCGAGCGGGGCAGGGGGAGCTTGCTGGAATTCGATCAGTCCGGCCGGAACACCTCGTCGAGGTCGATCTCGCCTTGCTTCCGCCCGCCGAGGACGACGGGTAGCGTGCCCGTGAAACGCCGCATCGTGGGTGTCCCGGCAGGACGATCGGCGAAGGTCCATACTTCGATCGCCTCCGCCTCGGGGTCCACGATCCAGTACTGATCCACGCCCTGTCGCTCGTACAGCTTCCGCTTCACGCCGCGGTCCCGGCTCGCGGTGGTCGGGGAGAGGATCTCGATCACGAGGTCGGGCGCGCCCCGGATACCCTCTTCGGCGATCCGGTTCCGGCGGGCCGTTGAGACAAAGATGATATCGGGCTGCACGCCCTCGCCCGTTTCGGGGAATTCCACGCCGACCGGCGCGTCCACCACGATTCCGAGTCCCGCGTCTTCGAGCAGGCTCAGGAGCTGCCGCTCCAGACGCTGGGAGATCCGCTGGTGCCGGAAGGAAGGGGCGGGCGTCACGTACAGCTCGCCCCCGATCGCCTCGTGGCGATGCCCGTCGTCCGGGAGCTGCTGGACGTCCTGCCAGGTGATCTGTGAGAGCGCCATACGATGCACATTCTACCTCCGGGTGGCCGGTCGCGGCACCCGGAGGTTGAGGCGGGGGATCAACGCTGGCTCAAGACGTTTCCGCGGAAACGCCTCGCTCGTGGATTCCCCTCAGTCCGTCACCGGCTCCAGCGGCGGCGGCTGCCAGTCGCCTCGGAGCGCCGCCTCCCCGGGCAGGTAGAGCCGCAGCACGACGACGAACGGTCCGTCAGGGGCGGGCAGCCAGTTCGCCTCCTTGTCCGCGCCCGGCGACTCGTGCTGGACATAGATCGTCACCCCGCCGTCCGGGTCCCTCACGAGGTCAGACACCATCGGCGAGTTGATCAGGTAGCGGTCGATCTCGTTCGCGTAGAGCAGGCTCGCCGGCATCTCGTACATCGTGAGCGACCAGAACGCATCGGCCGGAATCGTCACCCCGGGCTCCGCGTGGAGGCGATAGGCGTGCTTCGATCCGTCCAGCGGGTCGCCGTTCGCGTCGACCGAGTAGATCGGGTACATCGCCTCTTCGCGCGAGTTGCCCCAGATCCCGGTGACGGCGGCGGTCATCCGGTACAGGTAGTTATTCCGGAGGAACTCACGCGTGCCGAAGATGTCGCCGCTCGTCAGCTCGCCGGTGGCCATGGCGTGCGTGTTCAGCGAGTCGAACGCGGCCCAGGCGTCGGCCATGCCGGCCTCGATCGCCGCGCGTATCTCCGGCGTGAGCGCCGCTGGATCGAAGGTCTTCCCGGCCTCGACGCCGATCCGGGCGAAGCGCTCGCGGAGCTCCACCTCGGAAGGGTCCACCGGGCACCAGGCGAGCACCGCGTTCAAGTGGTCGAAGAAGTCGAGAGAGGTGCGCAGTTCCTCGGGCGACAGGGGGGCGCGCCATTCGATCGGCGGTGGCGCGGGCGGCGCCGGCTCGCCGAGAAAGGCCGACAGCGGCTCCACCTCGAACCCCGCCTGGATTTCCTTGACCCGTTCGAGGTCGTCCGCGCCGAACAGCTGCGTGCGGTAGATGGCGATCCCGACTTGAGTATCACTGCGGTAGACCCCGTCGATTCCGTCGGGCACGTCGCCCGTCCAGTCCGGACCGGCGATCAGGTAGCGCCCGCCGTCGTTCCCCGTCGCGCGCGTCCCGATGTAGTCGAAGTTGAAGGTGTAGGCGTCGATCAGCTGCACGGAGAAATAACGATTCTCTTCCATCGCGGGGATCGTGACCACCAGGGGCTCCGCCCGCAGGTCGAGGCCTACGAAGGAGTAGGGCGTGTCCGAGTTCGGCGTCTGAACGGTGCGGTCCTCGGGCGTGTACACGCGGGCGTCGCTGATGATGGTGTTCCAGTTTCCCTTG
>JARRPA010000378.1:0-3413 GCA_037383305.1 Gemmatimonadota bacterium
CAGACCCGCTGCAGTCGGTCCGGGGACTGGCTGGATGTCTCGTGCAGCACTCCGTCGAACAGGGTGAGGAAGAGATCTTCCTGATCGCCGCTCGCGGCCAGGCCCATCACCGCGCTGTCGGCGTAGATCGTTCGTTGCGCCTGGCTGCTCTGGACGTCCCAGATCGTCACATCGATGAGCAGGTTACGGGCCTGCTCCTTGCTTTGCGCCACGAGGAACACGCCGTCGACGATCTCGTTCACCTCGCGGTCGCGCACCGCGAAAGTCGGTGATTTCCGGGCGATGCTGTGCAACAGGAGCGCCAGCTTGTGGTTCGACTCGGGAAGGGTCGTATTGTTGAAGTGGACGAGCCCCGCAGCGAGCAGGCTCGCGAGCACCACGACGGGAAGCGTGATTCGCCCCAGACTCACGCCACTCGCCTTCATCGCGGAGATCTCGTTGTCGGCGGCGAGTCGGTTGAACACGAACAGAACTGCGACCAGCACGGCCATCGGAACGATCACCGCGAAGATGAAGGGGATCGAGTAGAGAAACACCTCCGAGACGATCCGCCAGCCCAGTCCTTTTCCCACGAGACTACCGAACCGGTCGGCGACGACGTCCAGCATCATCAGTGCGGTCAGGAGAATCGCGGCGAACAGAAACGGCGCGACGAGCTGGCGCAGGACATAGCGAGTGAGAATGCGCAAGGTGCTGCTGAATCTCCGGCGATTCTGGTCGATGGCATTGGCTTCGCGACGCCGGGCTCCGATTGACACGGGCCGGGCGTCGGCGGAACATACCCGGCCATGATCGATTTGGCTCCCCGCGTCTCCCGTCCCGAGTCCGTCGTGATCGTGCTGCTGAGCGCGATCGGCGACGTGGTGCACGGGATGCCCGTTGCCACGTCGCTGCGTCGAGCATGGCCCGACACCCGGATTCACTGGGTGATTCAGCCGGTCGGACACGGCCTCGTGGCACCGCATCCGGCCGTGGACGAATTCCACCTGTTCGATCGAAACGCCGGATTCCCCGGGTGGGCGGCGCTCAGGAGGCAGTTCGCCGGTCGGCGCTTCGATCTCGCGATCGGCCTGCAGGTCTATGCGAAGGCGGGGCTGATCACGGCCATGCTGCCGGCCGATCGGAAACTGGGATTCGACCGGGCCCGGGCCCGCGACCTGAACTGGTTGTTCACGACGGAGAAGATCCCGCCGCACGCACCACAACATGTCGAAGACCAGTACTTCGAGTTTCTCGATTACCTCGGCGTGCCGATCACCGCCGAGTGGGAGTTCGCGTTTTCCGAATCCGAGAGAGAGGCGCAGGCGCGGTTCTTCGAGACCATCCCGGCCCCTACTCTCGCCGTCGTCCTGCGGACCACGAGACCCGGCAAGAACTGGCCACTCGAGAGATATGCCCGGATCCTCGAGATCGCCGAATCGGACCTCGGTCTCAAGGCCGTGCTGATCGGGAGTCGCGCTCCGGCCGAGGTCGCCGCGGCGGCGGAAGTCATGCGGCTGACCCGGGCTCGACCGATCGATGCGCTGGAGAACGATCTCCGACGGCTGGCATGGATTCTCGACGGGGCGGACTATGCGCTCAGCCCCGACACCGGCCCCCTGCACGTGGCCGTCGCGTTGGGAACTCCGACCGTGAGCCTGTACGGCTACACGGACCCCAAGCGGGTAGGACCCTATCGCAGGTTCTCGGATCTCGTGATCGACCGGTACACGCGGGAAGGGGAGGTGACGCCTTCCATGGAGTTCAGGCAGGGCAACATGGAGTCGATCACGGTGGACGAAGTGGCGGCGACGCTCGAGCGGGCCGTAGAGAGGTACCGAGCATGAGGCCTCGAATTCCATCCTCGGCGTTCATGCGCGCCCGGGGGGCGCGGGAAACGCCGGCTGCAGTGCGGGAGGCAGATTGAGCAAGGGTCGGATTCTGTGGGTGGACGACGAAGTGGACATGCTGCGACCGCACACGATTCTGCTGGTGCGCGAGGGGTACCACGTGCCGTGCCGACGACTACATCGTCAAGCCTACCAGTCCCCGCCAGGTGCTCTCCGTGGTGACTCGTCTTCTGGCCGGTCCGAGATTGCGTCACGAGCGAATCGCGCGGGAGTTCACCCGCAGATTCGTGGAGCTTCGCGAGGAGATCGCGGACGCCCGTTCGTGGTTCGACTGGTCCACTCTCTATTCGGAACTGGTGGACTGGGAGCTCGGCCTCGAGCAGGCCGGCGAGTCGAACCTGCGCGAGATCCTCGACTCCCTTCAGCAGGATGTGCGGAAGGGCTTCTGCGACCTCGTGGCGCGCGAATACGTGGATTGGACCCATGAAGGGGGAACGCGGGGCCCGGTGCTGTCGGTGTGGCGACCAGTGGCGGGCCATGAGACCGCTTCTGGAAGATCACTTCGAGGTGGAAGAGTCGCTGTACGCTTCGATCCTTCCGACGGCGACTCCTTTCTCTCGAAATGCCATTTTCAGCGGGCTGTTTCCCGACGAGCTCGAGGAGGCCAGGCCGGGCTGGTACGAGTCCGGCGAGGAGGAAGGGTACAACACCTTCGAGGATGAGCTGTTCGCGACACACGTCCGGGAGTTGGCGGGCCCGGACGTGAAGACTCACTACGAGAAGGTCTTCACCTCCGAGCAGGGCGAAGACCTGCTGAACCGGCTCCCGGGCTGGCTCGCGCGACACTCGGCGACGGCGCTCGTGTTCGCCTTCGTGGATCTGCTGACGCACGGGCGGTCGGAGTCGCGATTGCTGTGGGAGGTCGCGAAGGATGCGGCCGCCCTTCGATCGCTGTCGCTTGCATGGTTCGAACGGTCGGCCGCGCTCGAGGCCCTGAAACTGGCCGCCCGGCGCGGCACGACGGTCCTCCTGACCACCGATCACGGATCGGTGCACTGCAACCGTCCCGTCGTCACGTACGCGCGACGGGACGCTACGGCGAACCTGCGCTACAAGTTCGGTCGCAACCTGCGGGTTGAGAATCCGGCGGCCGTGCTATCGGCTTCCGACCCGGACGACCTGAGGCTGCCTCCCCGGGGATACCACGCCAACTACGTGCTGTGTCGTGACGACTACTATTTCGTCTATCCGACCAAGCTGCGGGAGTACCAGAATCGCTATCGGGACAGCTTCCTGCACGGCGGGATCAGCCCGGAAGAGATGATTCTCCCGGCCGTACTGCTCACTCCGAGAAACTGACTCGAAGATGAGTGGTGCCGGCCAGGGATCGTACCTGAGGCTCCTCGGCTACCAGAAGCCGTTCCTCGGCCTCTTCGCGCTGAGCACCTTTCTGACTCTCGTGATGACCGGGCTGGACCTGTTCAGTCTCGTGCTCGTCATTCCGCTCCTGCAGAACCTCTTCGGCGACGGAACCGCTCTGACCGGCCCGCAGTCGACGATCGTCGAGCGCGCCCTCGACCTGAT
>JARRPA010000379.1:0-5366 GCA_037383305.1 Gemmatimonadota bacterium
CTCGAGGATGCCGGCGCCAGCGCGTTGGTGATGTACTCACTCTTCGAGGAGGAGGTGCGCCATGATGACGACATGCTGGACGAGTATTTCTTCCACCAGGACATCGGCCATCTCGAGGCAAGCAGTTACAGACCGCTGCCGGACGATCACCCGTCCGCGATCGACCGGTACATCGAGCAGATTCACAAGCTCAAGGAGTCGCTGGAGATTCCGGTCATAGCGAGCCTGAATGGTGTCACGCCGGGCGGCTGGACGGAGCATGCGCAAGAGCTGCAAATCGCCGGCGCAGATGCACTGGAGCTCAATATCTACCACGTGAGTGCCGACATCGGTGAAACAGGCAAGCAGGTGGAAAAGCGCTATATCGAGGTGCTCAAGGCAGTCAAGGAGAAAGTCACGATCCCCGTCGTGGTGAAGCTCTCGCCGCACTTCAGCTCCGTTGCCAACATGGTGCACAAGCTCGAAGAGGCCGGAGCCGACGGTGTCGCCCTCTTCAACCGCTTCTACCAGCCTGGCATCGATCTCGACACCCTCGAGGTCACACGGGAGCTGAGCCTCTCGACGTCTGCAGATGCACTGCTGTCAATGCGGTGGATCGCAATTCTCTACAACCAGGTCAAGCTGACGCTGGCAGCCACGGGAGGAATCCATACCTCGGATGACGCCATGCGACTTCTGCTGGCAGGAGCCGATGTCACCCACCTCTGCGCAGCCCTGTTACAGAACGGGCCCGGCTATGTTGCAGGTATCCTTTCGGGAATGGAGCGCTGGATGGAGCTTTACGAGTATGAATCCGTCGACCAGCTCAAGGGCTCGGTCTGCCGTGATCATGCCAGTGACCCATCGGCTTACGAGCGCGCCAACTACATCGAAATGCTGAAACAGTATTGAGTGGAATCCGGCGGGGATGATCCCGCCAGCTACACCGAGGTCCAGGGGGATGCGCCGAAGATCGGTGCCACACGCGCCGACGCAGATCGGATGCTCAGCCGGATGCGGACGCGTCCGAATTTCCAGGGATACCTTCGCGACAGCATGTATTGGGCGCAGCTCTCCGCCCTCCTGCTCGAGGGCGTGATTCTCTCGGCGGAAGAGCTGGAAGTGACGATCGAAGAGGAACTGGGTACGCTGCGCCGATAGCATGGCACCTGCGCCCTGACTAGCGCACTGCCCGCAGAATCGAGACGGGTACCTGAAACGCCAGTGAGTGAGATGCACAGAGAGAAGCGGAGTCTTTTCGGGCGGCTGGCTGCCGAACTGGTGGTGATCGTGCTCGGTGTCCTGATCGCGCTGTGGGCCGACGGTTGGGTCGCCGAGCGGTCCGACCGCAGGGTCGAAGCGAGCCGGATCACCGCGCTGCGGCAGAATGTGACCGCCACTCGAGCGCGCCTGGATCAAGCGCTGGAGGAGGCGACGTCGGCGCGGGAAGCTCTCACCGCCACAGCACGCTGGAACGATGCGAGCGACGTCGCGGGCCACGCGCACCTGGTCGGAGCCGGTCTACTCTACGGCCCCGTCTTCACCCCGGAGCTCAACGTGTACATGGATCTCAAGAGTTCCGGAGATCTCGCCCTGCTCCGGAGCGACGACCTGCGTGAAGCGCTGGCCCGAATGGACGCCACGTTCGAAGAGCTGGCTCTCCTTACGGCGGACATGGTCATGGTTCAGCAGCTGAACATCGACCCTGTCATGATCGAAGAATTCGATCTCGGACCGATCGTCGGTCCCTGGGTGGGCCTCGACGATCTGACCGAGGCACCGGCCACGCCGGACTTCGACATTCGGGTCTTCCGGAATCTCTCCCTGTTCAAGAGAACAAGAAGATCGTCCGGGCCTTCTACGAGGCCGGCAATCGCGGCGACTTCGACGCCTGTTTCGCGATGATCGCCGACGACGTCACCTGGACGAACATCGGCACCACGTCACTGTCGGGCACATATCGGGGCAAGGCAGACCTGATGGAGAATCTGCTCGGGCCTCTGTTCGAACGGCTGGAAGGCGGGATCCGTTCCGAGATCGTTCGCCTGGTGGCGGAGAGCGACTACGTCGTCGCGCAGACGTCGGGCACGGCAAGTACGAAGGACGGGCGGGAATACAACAACAGGTACTGTCAGGTGATCCGGCTGCGGGACGGGAAGTTCGTCGAGGTGACGGAGTACTTCGATACGCACCTGACAGGCACGGTCTTCGGTTTCGCCTGATGGCCGTCCTATGGCCCGCTGACATCGGGCGCCGGGAGCAGGAGAACCGTCAACGGGAATGCCCCGGGCGCCATGGGTGAGATCGTTGGAAGAATCGGCGTCACTCTGTTGTTTCTCTATCTCGTTTCACCGGTCAGTAACGACTTCCATCAGTTCCGCCACGCCGCCGCGCAGCCGGTCGCGGACAAGCGGAACGGCGCCGGGGAGCTCGTCCGATGAACCTGGAACAGTACGTGATGATCGCGGAACTGGTGGCGTCGCTCGGCGTGATCGTGTCGATCGTCTACCTGGCGGTCCAGGTGAGGCAGGCGGCCCGCGTCAACAGCGCCAACGCCCGGCACGCGATCTCCCAGTTCGCTCTCGATTTCACGATGTTCAAGGCCGAACACGCCGACCGCCTCGAACGCGTGCTGGGGTCGGCCGAACTGGGGCCCGGCGACGCCACCTTCCGCTGGTGGAATCACATGATGGTCGTTCTCCATGCGGAGACCTATTTCCACCACTACGAGCTGGGACTCATGCCGAAGAAGCACTGGGCGGGGTACGTGCGGTATGTCCGTGGCTACCTGTCGACGCCCGGCATGACCGAGTTCTGGCAGGATGTCGGTTCCGCGTTCTCCCGGGATTTCGCGAACTGGATCGACGCTCTGATGGTGGAAGAGGGTCTCATGGACGGTGCGGGCATTCGGCTCGAAAGCAGGCCCGGGGAGGTAGGGTGATCGAAGGAGCGACCCGCGATCGAATCACTCCCCGCGCCCGAGCAGTTCCGGATCGTCCGCCTTGCGGGCCAGGGCGAGCGAACCGGCCGCGCAGGCCGCGCTGGAGAGTGCGAAGACCGGGGCCAGCACGGCGAGGGCGGCGCCTCCCAGGCCCGCTACTGCGACGAAGACCCCCGAGAAGATCAGACCGCCCAAAGCTCCCCACCCGGCGAAACGGGGAATCGACATCTGCTCGAAGCGGCGGCGGCCCTCGACGAGTCCGAGAACCCCGGAGAAGGTGACCCCCGCGAGGAAACCGAGGAGTCCGAAACCGAGGGGGAAGGGGACGTCGGCGGCGTCGGGCCCGACGATCAACAGCAGGACCATGCCCGCGCCGAACCACGCCACGGCCCATGTCAGGCCCAGTCCGAGCGCCCCGCGGATCCGTGTCAGGAATCGTTTCATGCTGTACCTGTCCCGGTGTTCGAACCCGCCTACTGAAAGTTGAAGACGAGAGGAAAGACCAGTACCACGATCCAGGCCCAGACGGCGTACACCGGAAGGTGCGCCGTCTGCCATCTCTCCAGCGGCGCGATGCCGGTGTTCCTCCGCAGGAATCTCACATAGAGCAGGGCGGCCCCGGCCAGGTTCACCACCAGGATCAGATTCTCTCCGAGGGCCGCGACCCGGTTGGGGGTGAAACCGAAGGCGGAGATGCGTGCCAGGATCGCCCAGAGCGCCATGGCGTCCACGAGCAGGGCGCAGACCAGGAACGCCAGCAGCATCAGAGTGAACAGGGGCGTGAACAGAAGGGTGAGAACCGGCGCCATGTTCTCGATCACGCTCTGCTTCGCCTCCACCAGCCAACCGGCGACGATCACCGCGCCCGCCGCTCCGCAGGGACGGAGCCACGATTCGAGCAGCCACTCGGCGTCCACGCCGATGGCGCCGAACACGAAGAGCGTGAACGCCATCAGGACGCCGCCGCCCAGGCCTATGAGGACGAACTAGATGAACCACTCCCCGGAGAATCGCACGAAGTTCATTCGCTGGTCGTGGCTGCGCCACGCTCCCCCCGCATAGCCGAGACCGACGGTGAACCAGAGAGCCATCGGAAGATGCAGGGCTGCCAGGACTTCGGTGCTCCCGCCGGGCGCGAACGGGTAAAGATTCATCGCGAGCGCCCCCGCGACGAAGGGAAGCGCCAGCCAGAACAGACCCGAAATGTCCATCCCTCGCTTCCAGGCGAAGAACCCGGCGAGGAAGGGAAGGACGAGAAGGCTCACGTTCCGGAGATAGAAAGACTCGGAGATCGCGGAGCCGTCGAGTGCCAGGCCGAAGATCTCGGGGATCTTGACGGCCACCGCCGCCCCGATCGCGAGACTCACCGCCAGCAGAGCCTCGCGAGTCCTTCCCGATCTGTGCTCTCCGGTCTCCGCAACGACCAGGCGCTTCCAGAGGCGCTCGGAGTGTTCCCGGGCGAACTCCCGGGAGAGCGCATCGAGGTCGCCGAGGCGCTTCACCCCGATCAGGAACGCCTCCTCCTCATCGAGACCGGACTCCCTGAGATCCGCTACCTGGCTCCGGAGATGGTCCTCCAGCTCCTCGACGTCCGTCGCGTCGATCGACTGATGACGGCGCAGGTACGACCGCCATTCTTCGATCCGTTCGTCGAGCCCTTCCGAGCCTCCGTCGCGTGTCATCAGATCCCCTGCGGCATGAGTTGAAGCGACATGAACGGGGTCGAGCGAAGAGTCTCGTTCACCACCCGCCACTGCCGCCGCTGTCGGGCCAGCTCGTCGGAGCCCTCGTCCGTGATCCGGTAGTATTTCCGTCGCCGACCCGACTCGGAACGCCCCCAGCTGGCCTTGACGAGACCGTTCCGCTCCAGGCGATGGAGAACCGGATAGAGCATGCCGTCCGTCCACTGGAGCTCGCCTCCGGAGAGTTCGTCCACGCGCTTGATGATCGCGTATCCGTAGCTCTCCCCCTCGCTCAGGATCGCCAGCACCAGGGGCGTGGCGGAGGCGGCGACGAGGTCCTTGCCTATGTCCATGAGCCCTCGCCGATACGGCTTCGGGACGGTCCCTTTCGATACATAGAGGTAGTATACATAGTAGTGCTATGTATTGGCAAGGAGTGGCTCCGGCCCCGGGAGCAATCGGGAATCGGAGCGTCAGAGTGTCCGTGCCCGGCGGTGTCCGGTCCATGGCGGGGCATTGCCCGAAACCCGGAAACGTGGTCCGTTCTGTCCGGCGCCCGCAGTCCGGGGCCACCACTGGCACGTATCGCTCCCGTGGCCCGACCCGGATCGGGTCCGACGTCGAGGTCGGTACATGTTCACTGATCCGGAAACCGAACGGAGTCGAAATGGGAGCGTTCGAATACGTGATGGTCCTCGTGTCGATCGTGATCGGGCTCGCCATCACCCATCTGCTGAACGCGCTGGCCTCCGGCGTGCACCGGC
>JARRPA010000380.1:0-1946 GCA_037383305.1 Gemmatimonadota bacterium
CATCTCAGTGTCCGCCCGGTCGAGGAGTTTCGCGATCCCGAGACCGGACGCACCGCGGTACGACTCGTGGAGATCGACTCGGAGGACTACCGGGTCGCCCGGCAATACATGCTCCGACTGGAAAGACGAGACCTGGAAGATCCGGTAATGCTCACGAAGCTGGCCCGTGAGGCGAAGATGGAGCCCGAGGAGTTCGTCGAGCGATTCTCCGGCTCGGTCAACGGCTATGTGAACGGGTACTGATCGTGGCCCGACGATCCGGGAGAGATGGGTTTCGCACGGTCGTATTCGATCTGGACGGTACGCTGATCGACAGCGTGGATCTGATCCTCGCGTCGTTTCGGCACACCATGCGGACACACCTCGGAGCGGCCCCGCCGGACGAGTCCTGGCGCAGCACGATCGGTCGGCCGCTGGCTGTGCAGGTTCGTGATTTCGCCCGCACCGAGTCCGAGGCCGAGGCAATGATCCGTACCTACACGGATCACAATCTCGCGCAGCACGACCATCTCGTGCGCCCGTTCGAAGGAATCCGGGAAGCGCTCGAAGAGTTGCGCGGGCGCGGTCGGACGCTGGCGATTGCCACGAGCAAGCGACGCGTGGCCACGGAGATGGGACTCGCGGCCTGCGGCCTGCCGGAGGACTGGTTCGCCTCGATCGTCACCGCGGATGACGTGACGCGCTACAAGCCCGATGCCGAGCCGGTCCTGCGGGCCCTGTCGGAATCGGGCGAGGAGCGCTGCGAGAGGGCCGTCTACGTGGGAGACCGCGTGCACGACCTGCAGTCAGGCCGTGCGGCCGGAGTCCGCACGGCCGCCGTCCTCTGGGGTCCGAACGACCGTGCGGTTCTGTCTCCGGAGTCGCCCGACCTGTGGATCGAACGGCCCGAGGAGATTCCCGAGCTTCTCGGCGCGAGCTGACGACCCGAATCCGGATCGACGACTCGACGACTCAAGTACTCGAGTCGTCCTCACCTGAGGCGGAGGCGCCCCCCTCCGACTCTTCCGGGTCTGGCTCGGGGGCCAGCAGAGCGACCTCCATCGCATCGTCCAGGGTCTCGGCGAGGTGGAAGTCGAGCGCTTCTCGTGTCTCCTGCGGGAGTTCGTCGAGGTCTCCCTCGTTGTCCTTGGGCAGAATGATGTGCTGAATGCCGGCCCTCTGGGCACCCAGCACCTTCTCCTTGACGCCGCCGATCGCCAGGACCCGCCCCGACAGCGTGAGCTCGCCCGTCATCGCGACATCCGCCCGGACGGGGCGCTCGCTCAGCGCCGAAATCATGGCGATCGACATCGCGATGCCCGCAGACGGCCCCTCCTTCGGCACCGCTCCCGCGGGAACATGAATGTGGATCTCGTGATCCTTGAGCTTCTCCTCCGGGATTCCGAGCGCTTCCGCGCGCGTGCGTGCGTACGTCAGCCCCGCCCGGGCGCTCTCCTTCATCACGTCGCCCAGTTGTCCGGTCAGCACGAGTCCGTCGCGTCCGGGCATGACGCTGCACTCGACGAGCATGATGTCCCCGCCGAACGGCGTGTAATACATACCGGTCGCCACGCCGACAGTGTCCTCTTCGAGCTTCTTCGCCGGGTGAACCTTCGGCTGCCCGATGAGGTCACGCAGATCGTCCGCTTTCACAGTCACCGTTTCGGCCTCGCCCGAGGCGATCCGCCTCGCGCTCTTCCTCGCGATCGAGCCCAGCTCCCGCTCGAGATTCCGAACTCCGGCCTCACGCGTATAGCTGGAGATGATCTCCCGAATGGCCTCCTCCTCGACCTCGAGCTGATCATCGCGGAGCCCGTTGAGCTCCTCCTGGCGTGGCAACAGGTATCGCCTGGCGATCTCCAGCTTCTCGTTCTCCGTATAGCCCGCGAACTCGATCGCTTCCATTCGGTCCTTCAGCGGTCCCGGGATCTGATGCGGGAAATTCGCCGTGGCGATGAACATCACAT
>JARRPA010000381.1:0-1920 GCA_037383305.1 Gemmatimonadota bacterium
CCGGCGGCCGGCGCCTTGCCGTCGTATCGGTCCCAGGCCATCAGCAGACCGATCTCGAGGAAGCCGCTGCCCGGATCGATCAGGCGTTCGATGCGCTCGCGGGCCGTCAGCTTGCCCTGTCCATGCTGTTTCTCGATTTTCGCCGGGCCACCCCCTTCCCGGAGTTTCGCTTCGATCTCGCGAAGCTCGCCGACCTTCTCCTGCATCCGGGACGGAGCTGCGGTCATCAGGCTTCCGCGCCCCGCCCGCTGTCGGCGAACCAGCGGCTGATGTACTCCACCGCCTCCCCGGTCGTGGTACCGGGACCGAACAGCTGTCCGACGCCCTGGTCCTGCAGAGCCTCGATGTCCTCGGAGGGAATGATCCCGCCGCCGGTGAGCAGAACGTCGTCCATGCCGTTCTCGGCCAGCAGGCGGAGAACGCGGGGAAAGAGGGTCATGTGCGCGCCGGAGAGAATCGAGAGGGCGACCACGTCGACATCCTCCTGCAACGCCGTCGCCGCGATCTTCTCGGGCGTCTGGTGAAGACCGGTATAGATGACCTCCATGCCGGCATCACGCAGTGCGGCCGCGATCACCTTGGCACCTCGATCGTGTCCATCGAGGCCGGGCTTCGCCACCAGTACGCGGATCTTTCTCTCGCTCATCGCTTCACTCGTGCTGCGGTTCGCCCCCGTCCCGCCGGCTTCGGTGCCGGATCGGGCGAGCGGTCCGTACTCGAACGCTCAGAAAGAGATCGGCTCCTTGAATCGCCCGTACACGTCCTCGAGTGCGTGACGAATCTCCCCGAGCGTCGCGTAGGCCCTCACCGAGTCGAGCATCGGCGGCAGGAGGTTCTGATCGTCCCGGGCGGCCTCGGCGAGCGCTGCGAGCGTGCGACGTACTTCGTCATCGTTCCGCCGCGACCGGAGCTCGGCGAGTCTCCGGCGCTGCGTCTCGCCGGCCGATTCGCCGATCCTGAGAATCTCGACCCCGTGTTCCTCATCGGCCTCCGCGAAGGCATTGACGCCGACGACGACCCGGCTGCCGGTCTCCACTTCGTCCTGGAAGCGTCGCGCCGATCGTGCGATCCTGCCCTGGAAGTACCCGGTCTCGATCCCGGCCACGACACCGCCCAGATCGTCGATCTCCGCGAAGATCGCCTCGGCTTCCTCCTCGAGCTCATCGGTGAGGCTTTCGACGAAATACGAGCCGGCGAGCGGATCGATCGTGTTGGCCACGCCCGTCTCGTACGCGAGAATCTGCTGTGTTCGCAGCGCGATTCGCACCGCCGATTCGGTGGGAAGGGCCAGCGTCTCATCGAGCGCGTTCGTGTGCAGGGACTGGGTCCCGCCGAGCACGGCGGCCAGTCCCTGATACGCGACCCGGGCGACGTTGTTGTAGGGCTGCTGCGCGGTCAGAGTGACCCCGGCGGTCTGGGCGTGTGTGCGGAGTCTCCAGCTCTCCGGCTTCTTCGCGCCGTACACGTCGCGCATGTGCCGGGCCCAGATTCTGCGCCCGGCTCGGAACTTCGCGATCTCCTCGAAGAAGTCGTTGTGAACATCCCAGAAGAACGATAGCCGCGGCGCGAACTCGTCCACGTCGAGGCCGCGCTCGATGCCCCGCTCCACGTACGTGAATCCGTTCTTCAGCGTGTAGGCCAGCTCCTGGCCCGCCGTCGCGCCCGCCTCCCTGATGTGGTACCCGCTGATCGAAATCGTGTTGAAACGCGGAGCATGGAGCGCGGACCACTCGAAGATGTCGGTGATGATCTTCAACGCCGGCTCGGGCGGATAGATCCAGGCATGCTGCGCCATGTACTCCTTGAGTATGTCGTTCTGGATCGTTCCCCTGACCTGATCGAACGGCACCCCCTGTTTCTCCGCCGTGGCGAGCAGAAAGCAATACAGCATGATCGCCGGACCGTTGATCGTCATCGAGA
>JARRPA010000382.1:0-2637 GCA_037383305.1 Gemmatimonadota bacterium
ATCAGATCACCGGGAGGGCCGCCCTGCGGACCCCGTTCCCCCTGTCCGCCGATCCTCAGCTTCGATCCGCTGTCCACGCCGGCTGGAACCGTGACGCTGATCCTCCGTTTCTGCGTCACCTCGCCCCGGCCGCTGCAGGCCGGACAGAACTCCCGGGGGATCTTCCCACGGCCCAGGCAGGCCGGACAGGGGCGCGGCACCGAGAACGAGCAATCCGGTCGCGCCTTCGGGCCGCAGTTCGAGGGTGCGTTGAGCCTGCGCCTGCGCACGCTCCGTGTCACCCGCGTAGAGGTAGCACCAGCCGAGCAGGGCGGACTGGAATGGCGTGAACGGGTCGAGCGTTTTCGCGAGCTCGTGCTCGGCCACGGCCTCTTCATACCGATCCAGCACGAGCAGCAGCCAGGCGTAATGGAAGTGGTTCATCGCGATGCTGGGGTTCAGCTCGTTGGCGCGGTGGAACGCTGCCTCGGCGCCCTCCCAGTCCCAATCGGCGTAAAATCGAACATCGGCGAGAGCCGACCAGGCCTCGGCGAGGGTCGGGTCGAGGCTCACGGCCCGCTCCGCGGCCGCGCGGGCCCGGGTCCAGACGTCGGGCGTGGGGTTCGGGCCGTGTCCGACGGCGGAGTATCCGAGCGCGAGGCCTGCCCACGCCAGGGCGTCCGCCGGATTGTCGTCCGTCACCTGATGCAGCAGCGCGAGGCCATCGGTGATCTCCTGCGGCGAGCCCTTCTGAACGAGGTGCATTCCCCTCAGATAGGCTTCGTACGTCGCCGGGTCGATGGGTCGCTCGCCTACGAGTCTGGCCTCCTCATCGGGCATGATCTCGACGTCGGCACCCTGGGCGATCTCCCGGGCCGCTTCGCCGTACATCCGGTACAGGCCGGAGATCGTCTCGTCGAGCTCTCCGTTCCACAGGCCAGGTGGTCGATCAGAGCCTCGTGCTGGCCCTCGATGAAGTACTCCTCCTCGCCCGTGAGATTCTCCGGCGCGAGCACGGCGAGAGTATACGGGGCCGCCGCTTCGAGTGGGGTGCCGCGACCGAAGAGCCACCATGCCGCGAGAGTGGCGAGAAACGCGATCGAGGCCCCGGCCAGGATGCGGGCCCGCCCGCCCCGGCGGCGTGTGCGCCGGAGCCGATCGTCCGGTCCTGGCGCTTCCAGCGCCTGCTCGAGCGCCCGTGCCGAGTCAAAACGATCTGCGGCCAGGGGAGCCATCGCCTTCACGACGACACTTTCGAGCTCGGCCGAGACGCTGCTGCGGAGGGCGTGGATGCCCGGCCTTTCGTCGGCGACCTTCCGGGCGAGGATCGCGATCGGCGTGGGGCCCCGGAACGGGGGCTCGCCCGTCAGCATCTCCCACAGGACGCAACCGAGGGCGTAGACGTCCGCCCGTCCGTCGACCTCACCACCGGATGCCTGTTCCGGGCTCATGTACGCCGGTGTTCCGACGGCGAGTCCGGTCGCAGTCATGCCCTCTCCGTCAGCGGACCCGCCCGCGGCGTCCACCGCGCGGGCCACGCCGAAGTCGGCGATCACGGCGTGGCCGGCCTCGAACAGGATGTTCGACGGCTTGATGTCGCGGTGGACCACGCCCCGGTCGTGAGCGTATGCGAGAGCATCGGCTACTTCGCGGGCGATCCTGACCGCCTGCTCCAGGGGAAGCGGCCCGTCGCGGCTGATGCGGTCCTTCAGCGTTTCGCCTTCGACGAACGGCATCACGTAGAAGAGCAGTCCGTCCGCCTCTCCCGAGTCGATCAGAGTGAGGATCCGCGGGTGTGTGAGACCGGCGACGATCTCGATTTCACGAAGAAATCGCTCCGAGCCGACGCTTGCCGCGAGCTGCGGATGCAGGACCTTGAGTGCGACCTTCCGTCGATGCTTCAGATCCGTGGCGAGGAACACGGTCGCCATGCCACCGCGGCCGAGTTCACCTTCGAGGCGGTACCGCTCCTCGAGTGCCCGGGCCAGACGCCCGGCGATGTTCTCCCTGGTGCTCTCCGTGGGACCGCCGAATTGGGGCAGCAACGGCAATAATAGGAGCCGCCTCCTGCGTGCGGCCAGTCTCCGGCCCGCAGGCGACTTCGAAGTCCGGCGTGCGGCCGCCGCTCCATGCCGGCTCACGGACCGTCCCGTAGGTTCGTTCGGATCACGCCGCCGTCTGCGTGTGAAGCTCCTGCCAGCCGGCGAACTCGCTCGCGACCGGGCGCACGGACAGAGGAGGAATGCAACATGATCGCACGCTCCTGGGACGGTTCGGTTCCGGCGGATCGAGGCGATGACTATTTCGAGTACCTCTCCCGCACGGGCATCCGCGACCTCGAGTCCACGCAGGGAAACCTGGGCGTGTTCGTCATGCGACGCGTCGACGGCGACCTGGTCCGTTTTCGCATGATCTCGCTCTGGGAGTCGTCGTCCGACATCCGCGCCTTTGCGGGCGATCCGATCGAGCGGGCGCGATACTACCCGGAGGACGAGGATTTCCTGCTCGAGCTGGCGCCCGAGGTGACACACTTCGAGGTGCTGTACGGGCCGGAGATCATCAGCCGCGGCTTTGTCTATATGCGAGAAAACGAAGACCTGATCAAACGAGCTCAGGAAGTCGTCCTGCGCGCGATCAAGAAGCGTGCCCCCCAGCGTG
>JARRPA010000383.1:0-3595 GCA_037383305.1 Gemmatimonadota bacterium
CGCTCGAAGATCCCATCCGGTCCGATCGAGAAGCGTTGGGAGAAGCACCGGTTCGACATGAACCTGGTGAACCCTGCCAACAAACGAAAATACACGATCATCGTCGTCGGCACCGGCCTCGCCGGCGGCGCCGCGGCCGCCACGTTGGGGGAACTGGGCTACAACGTTCTCTGCTTCACCTATCACGACAGCGCCCGCCGCGCGCACAGCATTGCGGCGCAGGGCGGTATCAACGCCGCCAAGGACTACCAGGGTGACGGCGACAGTATCTTCCGGCTGTTCTACGACACCGTGAAGGGGGGCGACTTCCGGTCGCGGGAGTCGAACGTCTACCGGCTGGCTGAGGTCAGTAACGAGATCATAGACCAGTGCGTCGCCACGGGCGTTCCATTCGCCCGCGAGTACGGCGGACTTCTCGACAACCGATCGTTCGGCGGCGCACAGGTTTCGCGCACTTTCTACGCCCGCGGCCAGACCGGTCAGCAGCTGCTGCTCGGCGCCTACCAGTCTCTGATGCGACAGGTCCGCGCGGGCAAGGTGACCCTGTTCACCGAGCACGAGATGCTCGACGTGATCCTGGTGGACGGGGTCGCACGCGGGATCGTCACGCGGAACCTCCGCACGGGCGAAATTCAGCCATGGCTCGGCGATGCGGTCGCGCTAGGTACGGGTGGATACTCGAACGTGTATTACCTTTCCACGAACGCGATGAAGTGCAATGCGACCGCCGCGTGGCGGGCCTACAAGCGAGGTGCGGGCTTCGCCAACCCCTGCTTCACGCAGATCCATCCGACCTGCATTCCCGTGGCGGGCGAGTACCAGTCGAAGCTCACCCTGATGAGCGAGTCCCTGCGGAACGATGGTCGAATCTGGGTGCCGGTCGATCCGGATGAGACCCGACCGGCGGGGGAGATCCCCGAGGAGGAACGCGACTACTATCTGGAGCGAATGTATCCGGCATTCGGGAATCTCGTTCCGCGCGACCTCGCGTCCCGCCGTGCGAAGGACATGTGCGACCAGGGCAAGGGCGTCGGGGTCACGAAGCTCGGGGTCTACCTGGACTTCCGCGACGCGATCGAGAGGCTGGGAAAGGAGACGATCGAGGCCCGATACGGAAATCTGTTCGAGATGTACGAGCGGATCACGGGCGAGAACCCCTATCAGGTCCCGATGCGGATCTTTCCGGCGCCTCATTACACGATGGGCGGGTTGTGGGTCGACTACAACCTGATGACCACCGTGCCCGGCCTGTATGCGATCGGAGAGGCGAATTTCTCGGATCACGGGGCGAACCGTCTCGGCGCCAGCGCGCTGATGCAGGGGCTCGCCGACGGCTACTTCGTGTTGCCCTACACGATCGGCGACTGGATCGGCGGCGAGCGTCCGACGCCCGTGCCCGAGGACCATCCGGACATCCGGCGCACCGTGCAGGACGTTCAGACCCGGATGGATCGCCTTCTGTCCCTCAACGGGAAACGGACGGTGGATGACATCCACCGCGAGCTCGGCCGGATCATGGCCGAATCGCCGATTCCGGATTCCTCGCTCGTACCGGAGATCGCGGGTCAGGTGGCACAGCTCTGGGCCGACTATGTGACGCTGGCGACGATATACCGGCAGCCCGACTCGACGCAGAGCCTGAACTTCACGCCGCTCCTCGATCAGGGTCGTTACTTCGCGGCTCTCGCGGTCCAGCGGTTCCGAGACAGCATCCTGAGCCTGAATAAGGCCCGGATGGCGCCCCTGGCGCTGGGCATAATTGACCGTGATTCGGCGCTGACCGCGCTCGACGCGGAGGTCGATGCGAGCGAGGCGGCCCGGGATAGCCTGTTCGAAGAGGCCTCGGCCTTGAGAGAGCGCCTCGCCGGCGGCGCGGATTTCGTAGAGGCGGCCAAGGCGCACAGCGATGAAGAGATCGAGCAGAGGGGCCGGGTACTTTCCTACCAGGGTCACGAATCGGTTCCGCCCATGGCCGACAGCGCACTGTTCGCGATGCGCCCCGGCGAGATCAGTCCGGTATTCGCCACGCCCGACGCGATGGTGATCTACCGTGTGGAGCAACGGCGGGTGCCGGAGTTCGACGCCGCCCGGGAGATGACGTTCGATCGGATGGTGGAGGAAAGGGCGGAAGTCAGCCAGGCACGAACCCTGGACTCCGTGCTTTCGGCCGGCCAGCGGTCGATTCCCGATGATGCGCCTGCGGCGGCGATCAGGATCGCATCGCGCTCCGACATGGCGGAAGGCGCGATCTCTGGATCGGCGCCCCTGGCCCGGTTCGTCGACGGCGAGCTCACCGCGGGCGAACTCCGCACGCTGTTCCGGGTCCGTCCCGACATGCGCCAGCGATTCGCGACTGCCACGGAGGACCAGGCCTACGATTTCCTCATGGAGCTGGCAGCCGACGAAGTTCTCGTTCGGGCTGCCGAGTCGGGCGGTTTCGGTGCCGGAGAACTGGAGCGCACTCAGCTCTCTGAGGCGCTCGCGGCTCAGATGTCGAGAATCGGGGGGCGATACAATCTCAGCCACGGAATGGTGACGAATCCAGCCTTCGATCTCGACCTCGCCAGCGAGAGTTTCGTGCGCGCCGTCCTGGCGGCGCAGAAGCCGGTCCCGTGGCTCTCCGAGTTCCGGTACGTGCTCGGCGACTTCCCGAGCCGGATCGACGATCAGGGCGCGGAAACGGCCGCGCGGCTCGCACGTGATCTCCGGGAGATCGACGAGTCCGAAACGCCCGATGAGGCCGAGCAGGGGCAAGACGGGAGTCCAGAGCCGGGGTCGGACGCACCCGCCTCCGACTCCGGGGAGCATGGCGAGTGAAGAGAGAGATTCGCCGGATCCCCAGGCTCGCGGCGTACTATTCGAAGCTGGCTTTTCTGGCCGGTGGCGCGATGGCGGCGCTCCCCTCTCCGCTCCCGGCCCAGGAGTCCACGCCAGCCTCCGGGGCGGAAATTCCCGCGGACTCCGTCGAGATCGTGGACCGGATCGCGGCGGTGGTGGGCGACACGGTGATTCTCTACACGGAGATTCTCGAGTCGCTACTTCAGGCGCGCGCACAGGGCGCGGATGTTCCGACGCCCGGAACTCCCGCCTTCGACTCGGTGGCCCACGAGACGGTGGAGGGACTCGTGGATCAGCTCGTGCTCCTCCAGAAGGCGAAGCAGGCCGAGATCCGGGTTCCCCCCGAAATGCTCGATGGCGAGACCGACCGGCGCTTCCGGGAGATCCGGAACGGATTTCCCAATGCCGCCGCGTTCCAGGAGGCGGTTCAGAGCTCCGGACGGACTCTCGTCCAGTACCGGCAGTTTCTGCGTAGCCAGGTCCGGGCCCAGATCATGATCGACCAGTTCGTCCGGCAGAACTCCGAGAATCTGCCGCCGGTGGTTGTTTCCGAAGAGGATATCCAGGCCTGGTACGAAGAGAATCTCGCCGGACAGACCCGTCCGGCGAGCATCGGCTTCGAACAGCTGGTGATCGAGCCCAAGCCGAGCCAGGAAGCGAGGGACAGCGCGCTGGCGAAAGCCGAACGCGCTGCGGCCGAGCTGCGAGAAGGCGAGGACTTCGCGGTCGTCGCGCGTCGCTATTCCGACGACCTTTC
>JARRPA010000384.1:0-1886 GCA_037383305.1 Gemmatimonadota bacterium
GACCACCCAGCTGCCGGGCTCGATGCCCTCCACGCCGACTACGTGCCGACCCTCAGCGAGCACCTCGACTCGCTGGAACTCGCCGGGCGTCGGAGGCGTCATCGGAGGCACCTCGTCACTGCCTTCCGCGGGCATCGTGACCGGCACCTCGAGGCCGAGCGAAGGCGCCGTGAACACGCCGATCGCCCCGGTGCCCGGGTCTTCGTAGATGGCGCTCTTCGGGACGAGCGTCGCCTGCTGGCTCTCGCCGTACAGGACGTCGACCGTCACGAACATCCCGGGCAGCAGAGCACCCTCGGGGTTCTCCACGTCGACCTGGAGTTCGGCGCTGAAAGAGCCGGGCTCGATGAAGGGCGAGACGCGGGAGACCTCCGCCAGTATCACGGTGTCGGGCAGGCTCTCCGACCGGATTTCCGCTGTCTGACCGACCTCGATGCGCGACAGCATTTCCTGCGTGATCGGCACGTCGATCTCCATCGCGTCCAGCCGACCGATGGTGAAC
Organism: Gemmatimonadota bacterium; assembly: GCA_037383305.1. GTDB lineage: Bacteria > Gemmatimonadota > Gemmatimonadetes > Palauibacterales > Palauibacteraceae > Carthagonibacter. The sequence continues at coordinate 503 of JARRPA010000384.1, forward strand.
AGGGGCGTCGAGCCGGTCACGAACATCCCGACCTCGGCGTTGCGGCGGCCGACGGTGCCGTCGATCGGAGCCCGGACCACTGTCTGACGGACCGACTCGCGGCTCGCGCCGAGCTCGCCTTCGGCCCGGCCGACCTGTGCTTCCGCTTGCGCCAGGCTTGCCCGAGCGGCCGCGAGCTCCGTGCGGAGCGCTTCGAATTCCTCCTGGCTGATGAAGCTCGATTCCACGAGCTGCTCGGATCGCTCGTATCGCCGCTCGAGGTCCTCCACCGCGGCGCGGGCTCTCTCCCGGTTCGCCTCCGCGGACGCGAGCCCCGCCTGAGACTGCTGGAGCTGGCTGCGGGACACCTCGGACCGGACTCGAACCAGCGGATCTCCCGCTCTGACGATGTCGCCGTTCTTCGCGAGCACCTCGACGATCGGACCGCTGGATTCGGGATAGATCGCCACCTGTCCCTTGGCCCGGACCGTTCCGGTGAGCCGCTCGCGGAGCGGCAGAGCGCCATAGCGAGCCTCGACCGCCTCGACGGAGGGAACGGCCTCCTCTGCCTCGGTCGAGCGGCTTTCCGCTTGATTGCAGGCGGTCAGGCCTGCAACGACGAGCGTCGCCGCAGTGGCCCGGCGAAACCAACCGTTCTTCAGCATTCCGACTCTCCGACGCATTTGTGTATCATTCATGTCAAGTAATATACGGCCAAAGACCCGCTCTGTCCATATACTGTCAAGGTACCATCGAGGACCGACGGACTCGTCCGCGGCCTTCCGGAGCTTTCCCGCCCTCTCACCGCCGACCTCGCGAGCACCTCGCCACACTCCCGAGCCATCCGATCCGGTGGTATACTCCCCGTCATGATCCATACAACACGCGATACGACCCGAATGTTCGATGTACGGCGATGCGCAGGTCTGAGACGCCGGGGGCCACTGCTGCTCCTGCTCAGCCTGCTGCCGACGACGCCTGCTCTCGCTCAGGACTCCACGCCGGGCATCCCGGCGGCCGAGGACACGGCCTATACGGCGGGCGAGTACCGCGTCTTCACCGGCGCCGGCGATCCGGCGTCCCTGGATGACATCGTCGAGGCGATGGCCAACGTGTCCGTCGTGTTCGTGGGCGAAACCCACGACGACCCCACCCAGCACATGCTCGAGGCAGAGCTGCTGAAGCGGGCCTACGCGGAATACGGGGGGGAGATCGCCCTCTCGCTGGAGTTCTTCCAGCGGGATGTGCAGCCGATCGTGGACGAATATCTCGCAGGCCTGATCAGCGAAAAGTCGTTCCTCGCGGACGCGCGCCCGTGGCCTCGGTACGACACGGATTATCGGAGAGTCGGAATGCTGAAGAACGGTTGGTTTCGCCGGGGAGTATACCACCGGATCGGATGGCT
>JARRPA010000385.1:0-883 GCA_037383305.1 Gemmatimonadota bacterium
CCGACCTTAGGTCCGGGCCGGTCGGGTGTGGCGGGCCGAATTGCCGGGCCCGCTCGCGGTTCTTAGCTTGCCGCCGTGCCCCTCGTCACGACGTCCTGCCTGGTCCTGCAGACCTACCGGTTCGGCGACACCAGCAAGATCCTCCGTCTGCTGACGGCGGACTTCGGTCCGCTTTCCGCCCTGGCGCGCGGCGCCCTCCGGCCGAAGAGCCGCATGGGTGGCGTGCTCGAGCCGTTCGTAGAAGGGAACGCGACTCTCTACCTGAAAGCGAATCGCGACCTTCACACCCTGTCGGGGTTCGAGCTGGTGCGATCCCGCCAATCGCTCGGCTCCGACATGGCCCGGTTCGCCGGCGCGTCCGTGCTCGCGGAGCTGGTACTGCGACTCGCGCCGGCCGAGCGGGACGAGAGGGTTTTCTCGACGCTGCGGTCCGGCCTCGATGAGCTGGTTCAGGCGCGGTCGGGCAGGGCCAACGCGGTGTCGGCTTCGTGGATCTGGGAACTCGTTCGCGTATTCGGATTCGAGCCGGCACTCGACGCTTGCATCTCCTGCGGGCGGATCATCGAGAGCTCCGAGATCGCCCGATTCGACACGGGAGAGGGGGGCCTCCGTTGCACGGACTGCCGGGGCTCGGGCCATCTTCTCGAGCCGTCGGAGCTGACCCTCCTCCGGTCGCTGGCCGGTGATCGGGACCTCGCCGTTCCGGTGGTCTCGGCGCTTCAGCTTCGAGTCTTGAAGGACTTCATCCGGGTACACGTCGCCGAGGACCTGCGCATCCGCTCGCTCGACTTCCTGGATGCCACGGATGCCTGAGTCCGAATCCCGCTCCGTGATCATCGGCACGGCCGGCCATGTGGACCACGGCAAGAGTACGCTGGTCGAG
>JARRPA010000385.1:901-7418 GCA_037383305.1 Gemmatimonadota bacterium
GGACTGACGATCGAGCTCGGATTCGCCGCGCTGCCGGCCGACCGGGGCCCGGAGATCGGAATCGTAGACGTCCCCGGGCACGAAGACTTCATGCGAACGATGCTTGCCGGAGCTTCAGGGATCGATCGGCTGCTTCTCGTGGTGGCGGCGGATGAGGGTCCCATGCCCCAGACCCGCGAGCACCTGGATGTGGCAGAACTTCTGGGCGTCCGACGGGGAATCGTCGCTCTCTCCAAGATCGATCGCGTCGATGACGACTGGCAAGAGCTGGTGACCGACGCCGTGCGTGAAGAACTTCGAAGGTTCGGACGTGACGGCGGTTGGCCGGTCCTTCCGGTATCGGCCGTGACGGGTGAGGGCATCGACGCGTTGAAGGAGGCGCTGATCGCATCCGCCTCCGAGGTCGGCTCGCGCTCCGAAGCCGACCTGTTCCGACTGCCGATCGACCGGGCCTTCACGATACCGGGCGCCGGCAGCGTCGTAACGGGGTCGGTCTGGAGCGGCTCGGTGGCTCGCGGAGATGCCGTTCGAGTCATGCCGACCGACGAGGGCTCCCGTGTCCGCGGAATCCAGCGATTCGGGCGCGAGGTGGAGTATGTCGGATCGGGTGCCAGGTGTGCTCTGTCGCTGGCAGGGTTGTCGCTGGACCGGGTCCGGAGGGGAGATATGATCGTTGCCGATCCGATCTGGCGTCCGGGGCGCCGGTTCGGCGCCCGGATCCGCCTTCTCGCGGACTCGAGAGTCTCGCTTCAACACACCGACATCGTGAGGCTGTACCATGGAACCGCGGAGACGCTGGCTCGCGTGCTTCTCGTGGACGGGACCTCGCTCGGACCCGGAGATTGCACCGAAGCGGTTCTCGTGACTCGAGATCCTCTCACGCTTCGGGTCCGCGATCGATTCGTCCTGCGTCGCGTTTCGCCGATGACGACGATCGGAGGCGGCATCGTCGCTGATCTCGCTCCGACCCGTCGCTGGCGTTCGGGGGCCGGCGACTGGGAAGCGCTCCTCGATGCCGACGCCGAAGAGGCGATGGGCATCGCCGTCCGGCTGGCCGCCGGGGACGGTATGGACCCGGCCGACCTGCCTCTTCGGACGGGATTTCCGGTGACCGGTGATCCGGACCCGGAGTCCGTGGTCGAGTTGTCGGGTCGCCTCTTCGCTCCAGGGACCGTCCGGCAAGCGCGTGAATCAGTGATCGGGAGGGTCGGAGCGGCGCACGCGAGGTTGCCCCGGCAGCCGGGAGTACCGCTCGAGTCCATACGATCGACGGGATCCGGTCGATACGCGGGCTCGCTGCTCGAGAGCGTTCTCACGCAGCTCGAACGCGAAGGCAGGCTCGTTCGGGAGGGCCCGATGGTCCGATTGCCGGATCACCGGCCGCGCCTGACGGAAGCCGAGGACAGGGCGAGTGATGGGCTCTACCGTCTGCTGGAAGATGGTGGCCTGGCGCCCCCGCCTCCCGCTCAGATCGAGAAACGGCTCGGCATCGACCGGACGCTGCTTCACGATCTGCTCCGTCTGCTGGTTCGCGACGGCCGTGTCGTCGCCGTAAGTCCGGAGCTGTATCTGACGGCAGAGGCAGTCAGGCAGCTGCGCGAGGGGGCAAGCCGCGTGCTTGAAGCTGCAACTCCGGCCTCACCCGCCGCGCTCCGCGGCGGGAGCTGATTCCCCTGCTGGAGTATCTCGACCGGAGCGGGGTGACCCGACGGACAGGCTCGGGCCGCGTAGCGGCGGATCAGTCGACGTAGTAGAGGAACCGACCGCACTGATCGCAGACGTTGATCCGCTCGTTCCGTCCGACTTCCGAAGACCAGGCGGTCGGGATCGCGACGAAACAGCCGTAGCAGATCCCGTTCAGAACCGGCGCCACCGCACGCCCCAGCGACCGGGAAACTTCCGAGAACCGATCGCGGACCGGCGGATCCAGTCGCTCGGCGAGCTCTTCGATCTTGGCGTCGAGGATCTCCAGGGCCTCGGCGGGCCGGAGTTCGAAGACCGAGGACTCGACCTCCGAGAGGCCGTCTTCCGCGAGTGACTTCCGCTGGGTGTTCAGATCCTGGAGCTCCAGGAGCAGCTCGAGCTGCGGATGCATGGGATCAGACTCCTTTTTCCTCCAGGAGAGCGAGGAACTCCTCGGGTGTCTCGATCGCGGCGAGTCGCTCCGGGATGTCGGACTCCTTGCCGAATTGCGCGATCTTGCCCAAGACCGGCAGGTACTGATTCGAGACTTCGAGCGGCGGTGCCACGATCAGAAAGATGTTCTGGACGGGCTTCTTGTCGATCGCGTCGAAATCGAGACCGCCCGGCTTCCGACCGAAGGCCACTCGCAAGCGATTCACCACGAGGGACCGGCAATGGGGAATCGCGATCCGGCGACCGATGCCCGTGGATCCAAGAGGGACCGGCAATGGGGAATCGCGATCCGGCGACCGATGCCCGTGGATCCAAGATTTTCGCGTCGCTTGAGCATCTTGAAGAGGATTGCCTGCGATTTCTCGTCCAGTCCCAGCAGGCCCACCAGTTCCTTGAGCGCCTCGTCCTTCGTTTCGGCTTCGAGATCGAGCTTGATCGCATCTTCCGAAAAGAAGTCGCGCAATTGCATCTGCTGCATGTATCGGCTCCCTGGCACGAAAGGGCGCGCGGCCCTCGAATCGTTGAAAACTCCACCGACGGTGGAGCGCAATCAGCAAGATACCGGGAACACGGAAAGACTGTCAAAGAGTCCGGCACCGCCCGCCGGAGACCGTCGATCGTGGGGTCGGATTGACGGAACAAAGGGCCGATAGTAGTGTTTTCGGAGGAGCGGACCCGTTCTTGCGGTCCGCTTTTTGTCGCTGTTTGAGAATTCAATGGGGGTGATTCAGATTCGACGTGTTTACTGGAATCCGAGGAAGCGTGCCGAGGTTCTCGGGCCTCGTTAAAAACCGGGAAAATTTTCAGGTGCCAACGACAACATGGCGCTGGCCGCGTAACTAACGCGTCCCGTCCCAGGATTCGCCCGGCCCGAGGCGGTCCCAGGGACGTCGCAAATCGGGCTGGCCGGAGGCGGACGCCGCGACCGCAGCCGGTGAGATGGCGAGAGCCGAAGCGGCTGGCTGATGGCGGGCCGTTGGGGAGCCCTGCCTGACGCGAGAACAGATCCCCGAATACGCACGTAGATGCCGAGGAAGAAGGATTCGCGGACCCGGGTGCAAATCCCGGCACCTCCATCAGACATTCGAACCGCGGGGCGCCTCTGATGCGCTCCGCGGCTCTTTCATACCGGGGCCTCGCGGTTGCCCGGCGCACTGAACTGAACGGACATCGCGGTGCTAGACGAACTGATCGACAAGCTGAACGGTGAGGCGGAGGCCCTTCTCCACGAGTTGAACGTCACTCTTCCGCGGGAGATCGAGACGGCGGTGGCGCTCGGAGACCTCCGGGAGAATTCCGAGTACGCGGCGGCGCTCGAGCGCCAGCAGCTCGTCCGCGCGCGCCTCGACTACATTTCACGTCGGCTCTCTGAGATCTCGGAGATCGATCTCGACTCGATCCCGCAGGACCGTGTCGGCTTCGGCTCGAAAGTCGAGGTGCTCGATCTCGACGATGAGGTGACCGAGACCTATACCCTGGCCTTCGGCGACGTAATCAATCTCGAGAACTCCGAGATCTCGATGGCTTCGCCGATCGGCAAGGCGCTGCTCGGCAAAGCGGGCGGAGAGGAGGCGGAAATCACGCTTCCCGGAGGCCGGGTCCGGTACCGCATCCTGAGTCTCGCCACCATCCACGATCTCGCGCGCCACGACAACTGATTCAGCCGCGGGCTGCGAGTGAAGGGCCGAGCCCGGTCCTGCGCAGGAGATTCAGAAGATCGTTACGGGCGGCACGTAGCGCTCGGGATCGTCCCGGATCGCGGCGAGCAGTCCATTCAGATCGGTGACGGTCTTCAGCAGTTCCTCGTAGAGCGCTTCGTCGGTGAGCAACTGGCCGACCGATCCCTCTCCCGCCGCGAGTCGCGCCAGCAGGGAATCCGTGGTGCGCACCGAACCGCTGAGAGCCGTGTAGAGCGAGTCGGACTGAATGAGGCGTCCGAGCGTACCGTTCCCCTCCGCGACCGCACCGACGATCGCCTCCATGCCCTCCGCCGCTCCCCGGATGGAAGCGTAGAGAGAATCGTCGGTCAGAAGCTGCATCAGCGGAGCCTCGGGAGAGGCGGCGACCGAAAGCACGGAATCCAGGCTTGCCGCCGAGCCTTCACCCTCGAGCAGTCCGTTCGTGAGTTCGGAGAGGTTCTCGGTGATCTCGAGCAGCTCGCCCACGGCGCCCGCCCCCTCGGCGATGAGGGCGTCGTAGTCCACCGAGGTGGAGGACTGGATCGTGTCGCCGTTCACCAGCACCCGCGCGTCGGCCGATCCGGGCTCGATGTCGATGAGCTTGTCGCCGAGGAGTCCTTGCGTTCGGACCTGTGCGCGGGAGTCTGACCGGATCTGGTCCCGAACTCTCTCGTCGATCGCCATCCAAATCTCGACCGCGTTCCCGTCGTCGGAGCGAAGCTCGGGAGGAATCAACTCGATGCGGTCCACCTGTCCCACCGTCTGCCCGGCGAGCTGAACGGAAGCCCCGGGGACGAGGCCGGCGGCCGACCGCACCAGCGTCGCCAGTTGATAACGGGTTCCGAATACGTTTCCCGTGTTCCCGACGAGGAAGACGGCGGCCGAGAGAATTCCCAGCGCCAGCAGGATCAGGAGGCCCACCCGAACCTGTTCCCAGGTGATCGGCGAACCGCGCTTCATCGTTCAGTGCAGAAATTCACGTACATACCCGTCGCCGGATTCCATCATCTCTTCCGGGGATCCCTGGAAGACGATCTCGCCACCGAACAATAGAGCCACCCGGTTGCCGATTCGGAAGGCCGAGCGGATGTCGTGCGTGACGACGACGCTCGTCACGCCGAGCTCTCGCTGCAGTTTGAGAACGAGGTCGTCGATCGTCCGAGTGGTGATCGGATCCAGTCCGCTCGTCGGCTCGTCGTAGAGCAGGATGGAAGGCCGGTGGATCAGAGCGCGGGCGATGCCCACCCGTTTCTTCATTCCGCCGCTGAGCTCGGCCGGGAGGAGCCCGTCGACCTGTTCGGGGTCGAGATCCACCATTCGAAGGGCCTCATCCACCCGGCGTGCGACCTCTTCCTCCGGAAGGTCCTCGTGCTCGTGCAGGTAGAAGGCGACGTTGTCGTACACCGTGAGCGAGTCGAACAGCGCCGCTTCCTGAAACACCATCCCCATGTCCTTACGGAGCTCGAGCAGCTCCTCGCGCGACGCCGCAGCGACGTCCTGACCGCGGACCAGGATCTGTCCTCCGTTCGGCTTGATCAGCCCCAGAATCAGCCGCAGGATCGTGGACTTTCCGGCGCCCGAGCCTCCCAGGACGCAGACCGTCTCGCCCGGGAAGACGTCCAGCGAGATTCCATCGAGAACCACGTGTTCCCCGAAACTGAGATCCAGATCACGGAGCGAGATCAAGGGCTCGGCCGAGGACTCGGCACCGGGTGCCGCGCCGGCCTCCATCAGGCGGCGCGCTTCTTCCCGCTCCAGCCGGAGGTGTCCTGAATCCCAGAGTAGATCGCCCGATCCACTCATTCGATGAACAGTCCGATGATCAACTGGGTGAGGAAGTAATCCGTGGCGAGAATGAAGATCGACGAGGTGACCACCGCTCCCGTCGCCGCTCGTCCTACGCCCTCCGTGCCGCCACGCGTGGAAAGCCCGTAGTAGCAGGAAGTGATCGCGATGATCGCACCGAAGAAAAGTGGCTTGCTGAGCCCGGAGATGAAATCGATCGGAATGTAGCGCAGCACGAAACCGGTCTGCGCGAGCGTCGTATACACGGATCGCATGTACAGGTCCGCCGTGAGGTCCAGCTTCACGATCGCGATCAGGAGACCTCCGAAGATCGCGACCAGGTCCGTGACGATCGTCAGCAGGGGAAGCGCGATCAGACAGGCCACGAACCGTGGCACGACGAGCTTTCGGACCGGGTCCACTCCCATCGTGTTCAGGGCGTCGATCTGTTCGGTCACCCGGACCGTGCTGGCGCCTACGAGGCGCCCGATGTAGATGGTCGCTCCGAACTGCCGCATCTCCACCGCCGACTGGAGGGCGAGGACCATCCCGGTGAACAGGCCGGTCAGAATGACGATCCCGATCGATCCGACACAGATCGAATCCAGCTGCACGGCAAGGTCCTTTCCGAAGAAAGGACGCGTGAAAGAGCCGTGGATCGAACGCCAGAGGAGAGTGAAATAGCGCTGCGTGTGCCAGGCGAGCTCCCGTAGGGAACTGCCTGCGTAGCGCGCCGGTGTCAGGGCGGCTTTCCGAACGATCATACGGCTGGACTCGAGGTGCGCTCCCGCTTTGACTCTCTTCCGCGTGCCCGCTACCTTCGCGGCCGAAAGTCCGGTTCGAACCTCCCGAGCGCGTTGCCCGGCAAGGTGTTACGATCCTGCCGACGGGTGGCCGCAGATTACCGGAGATCCCGA
>JARRPA010000386.1:0-2404 GCA_037383305.1 Gemmatimonadota bacterium
TGACCACGCCGACGTGATTGATGTAGCCGGTGAGCCCGACGACGTCCGGCGCGTGGATCCGCAGCAGCCTCGGCAGGGAATCACGCTCGAGGATCCTGTCGAGGATCGTGACTTCGTGCCCGTGCTGCTCGAGGTACGCCGCCACGTACTCGAGCTCCAGGGGCTCGCAGATCATGAACGACTGCAGGCCGATCGATTCGCGGTCGGGCATGGGGCGGATGAGCAGCACCTTCATGGCCTGACTCCCTGGGTCATGGAGGGGACGTCGTCGCGTTCCTGCTCGCGCACGTCGAGTTCGAACGTCTTGTAATGCCGGACTTCCTCGTGCGGAAAATGCTGATGGAGGTACCGAGACTTACGGTTGCTGTCCCAGACGAAGTTCGATTCCACGCCCTCGAAGCGACCGGCGCACGAACTGCACAGTTCGCCGAGCAGACCTGCCACGACCGAGCTGCCGTGGTAGCGAGGGTCGACGCCTGTCGCGTTGAGCTTCGCATTGCGGATCCGGTTCTTCCCGAGCAGACAACGGACGCCGGTCGCCAGGGCAGAGTTCCGTCTTCCCCCGGGTATGACCTCGTTGAAATCGGGGTGCCAGAACAGAAAGCCGATCTCCTTTCCGTCGCGGCAGGCGAATATGAGGTTCTCCGACTCGAGGATGGGGCGGATCGGTCGAGTAGGCACGACGCAGGACGGTATCGGAAGGACGGGCCTCGGAGAAGTCGAAGTGGTAGGTGGACAGAGTGTGTACGGCTTCCGCATGCCGAGACCAGTAGGCGAGGTAGTAATCCGGGGTGTACATGCTGTCGAACGGGCATGGCAGATCGAAACCATCGGCGAGGTAGCCGACACCGTACCAGACGTGCCCGTTGAGCCCCGCGACGATGCGCCGCAAGCCCCGCCGTCGGGCCTCCGCGCGCGCCTCCTCGATCAGCAGTTCCACCGCCGCCGAGCGGTCCGGCAGGGCGTCGAAGAAGGCCACTTGCAGCATCGGAAACCGCGGGTGGTGAACGAGCACGCACTGTGCCGCGACTTCCCCGCGGGACACCACCTGGATCGGGCGCACGTACGATTTGGATGTGAATGAATCGCGCTGATACAGGAAGAACTTCAGGATCGGCATCAGGGTGTCTTTGTAGCAGGGATTCCCGGCGTACACCCGGTACACGAAGTCGACGAAGGACCTTTTCTCACGCCGGGTGCCGACGGGCAGCAGGCTCAACATGGCGCGGGCTCCTCCCTTCATGCTCCCTGGACCAGCTCGAACGTCTCCCGGCGCATCTGGAACACGGCCTCCGGCGCGAGCAGGCCGATGAGGCTCAGGACGTCCAGAACCTCGCCGGTTCCGTCGCTGTACTGTGAGTAGAAGGAGGTCGGCTCCCACCGGGGGTTGTAGCAGGTCTTGTGGTGTGAAACGCCCCTGAAGTTGTATACCGGCGCGACGTCGTCCCGCATGCGTTGGAGGAGATTTCGCGTAAAGGCACTGGCCGAGGGATGATCTTCGCCCTCGAGGTGAGACAGCGGAGCGAGCCCGAGCGACAGGACCTGGTGGCCCTCCTCGCGAAACACCCGAATTGCCTCGAGCAGGATGAGGTCGTGGACTCCGTTGGGCCTGCGTTTGTAGCGTTCCACGTCGGCGTAGTAGCCGACGATCCTATCGGCCTCGTAGAGCGGATCGAAGACCACGAAACCAAGCAATTCCTCGTCCCGAAAGGCGAAGAATTTCCGCACGTCCGGTTCGTCCCGAAGGGGAAGTGGCCTCGCGAGGAAGGCCAGTTCTCTATGATTCAGCTTCGTCGCCAGCCAGGCACGCGAAACCTCGTCCACCGTGGCCGGCGAGACCTCCTCGTACGAGCACTCACGGACGGTGGCACCGCCCGCCCTGGCGGTGTTCCGAAAACGGCGAAGCTTCTGCCACCGTCCTCCCGGGAGAGACGTATCGAAGAGCTGGAGGTCGATCACGGCCTCATCGCCCATTCGGTTGCAGTGGCCTTTTCGCCGGGCCAGGGCGTCGGCGACCGGGCGACTGACCTGCACGGCCGCGGGTCGATACGAGTGGGAGGTGCAGTAGCCGAAGAAAGTCTCTACCGCGGACCCGAAGTGTTCCGGGGCGCAAATGGGGTCACCGGACATCGCCGCGGTCCTGCCCTTGACGTCGCAGGACACGAATCCCGCGTCGCCGGGGATGGGCAGCGCAACGCCGGTCCCGCCGGTGGAGGAGTACGCCAGAACCCCTCGTCCGTGCTTGCGGACACAGGCGAGGCGATCGACCGCGGTTTCGGGAACGGACTCGACGCCCGCCTCGAGCTTCCGACGCAGGTAGCTGCCGAACAGGAAGTCGAGGATCGATCGGGTCATCGGCAACACGGAGTCCACCGCCTCATCTCCGATCAGCTCCCGCAGCCGA
>JARRPA010000387.1:0-2665 GCA_037383305.1 Gemmatimonadota bacterium
CCCGGACGATTCGATCGTTCTCACTGGTGTCCCGTCTCATGGACACTCTTTTCGGAGATTCAATTGGAACTTCTCGACAACGTCATTCTCGGCAACCCGGTGCGAGCCTGGCTCGGATCGCTGGCGATATTCGTGGGACTGGCGGTCGCCTACGCGATCGTGAGGAAACAGCTGATCAACCGATTCGTTTCTCTCTCCCGGCGCACCAGCACCGCGCTCGATGATGCCTTCGGAGCGGCGCTCAACTCCACCAAGTGGTGGCTGTTGTTCTTCATCGCCATCCAGCTCGCGATACGGCCGCTCAGTCTCTCCCCGGGCGTGCGCACTCTGCTCGGTCGCCTCGCGATCGTGGCCGCGTTGATTCAGATCGGCTTCTGGGCGGCCGCGTGGGTGAGCGTGGCCGTCAAGAACTGGAGGGAGAGGCGCTTCGGGGACGATCCCGAGGCGTCCATGACACTCAGCTTCATCGGGTGGGCGCTCAACGTGGTCGTCTGGGCCCTGGTGACCCTGCTCGTGCTCGAGAATCTCGGAGTCGACATCTCGGCACTGGTCGCGGGACTCGGGATCGGGGGGATCGCGGTCGCGCTGGCGGTTCAGAGCGTGCTCGGGGACCTGCTCGCTTCGGTGTCGATCCTGCTGGACAAGCCGTTCGTGATCGGAGACTACCTCGCAGTGGACGACCTCGGCGGGACGGTGCAGTCGATCGGTCTCAACTCGACCCGTCTGAAGAGCCTTACGGGCGAGCAGATCGTGTTCTCGAACAAGGATCTTCTCCAGAGCCGAATTCACAACTACGGCCGGATGGAGGAGCGACGGGTCCTGTTCCGGACCGGCGTCGTCTATGGAACGCCGCCGGAAGTGGTCGAAAAGGTGCCCGCGATGCTCCGTTCGGCGATCGAGAGCCAGAAACTCACCCGATTCGACCGATCCCACTTCAAGGAGTTCGGCGACTCCGCCCTCGTCTTCGAGACGGTCTATTACATGACCGTGCCCGATTACGGCACCTACATGGAGGTTCAGCAGGCCGTGAATCTCGAGATGCTGCGACGATTCGCCGCCGAGGGAATCGACTTCGCCTACCCGACGCAGCATCTCTACGTCGAACAGGTGGAGAGGGCGAAATCGGTGGGTCCCTCGGCCTCGCACGGCATGGGAGGCGAAGCGGCAGTCAGGCCCGATTCGGTTGACGGTCCGCGACTGGAGAGGTAACATGCTCGGCTCTTTTCCGAGCGCAGACGGCACGCGACAGGGAGCGAAACGGAGCCATGACCGAAGTATCGGCAACCGGTACGCCCATGATGGTGCTGACCGGGACGGCGAACCCCGCTCTCGCGGAAGGGATCGCGGAGGAGCTCGGACAGCCGCTCTGCGAAGTGACGGTGAAGAGATTCGCGGACGGAGAGATCTTCGTCCGAATCGATGAAAATGTGCGAGGGCGGGATGTGTTCGTGATTCAGCCCACGAACCCCCCGGCCGAGAACACCCTGGAGCTTCTGCTCCTGATCGACGCGGCCAAGAGGGCTTCGGCGGCGCGGGTGACCGCAGTCGTGCCCTACTTCGGCTATGCCCGGCAGGACCGGAAGGATCAGCCGAGAGTCTCCATCGCGGCGAAGCTGATGGCGAATCTGATCGTGGCAGCCGGAGCGGACCGGTTGATCACGATCGATCTGCATCAGCACCAGTTGCAGGGATTCTTCGACATCCCGGTGGATCACCTGTACGCGTCTCCGGTGTTCATGGAGCATTACAGTTCGGTGGACAAGGACGATTTCGTCGTGGTCGCGACCGATGTCGGCGCCGCCAAGATGGCGAGAGGATACGCGAAGCGAATGGGCGCCGGACTGGCGATCATCGACAAGCGGCGGCGGAAGTCGTCAACGTGGTCGGGGAGGTACGCGGACGGAAGTGTCTGATCCCCGACGACATGGTCGATACGGCGGGGACGATGGTGAATGCGGTTCAGGCGCTGCACGAGAGGGGCGCGACCGAGGTGTACTGTATCGCGACGCATGCCTTGCTGTCGGGACCGGCGGTAGAGCGCCTCGGCGGAGCGGACATCGTGGAGATCGCGGTCACGGACACCGTGGAGGTCTCGAAGGAGAAACGGGACGCGCTCCCGAATCTGGTGGAAGTATCGGTCGCGCCTCTGCTGGCGCGGGCCATTGAAAGCACGCACTACAATCGCTCGGTGAGCAAGCTGTTCGACTGACGGCCCCGCGGGGTACGCATCGAGCCGCGGCTCGGGCGCGAAAAGGTGGAGGAATGACGAACAAGGCGACGCTGAAGGTCGAGTCACGCGACGGGCGCGGCAAAGGAGCGGCGCGCCGGTTGAGGCGAGCCGGCGCGATACCGGGGAATGTCTACGGGCGCGATACCGAGCCGGTCGCGGTGGCGGATCTCGGTCGGTCCGGCGGTCACGCGCACCTCGGCCAGCGACGACAGCGGCACGATCACCACCAGTGGCACCACCAGGAAGAACAGGACGACAAGACCATAGAAGCGGAAGACGTAGAACCATCCGCGCTCGGCCGGGCTTAGGTAACCGGGAAGTTTTCTGGGTCTCATGCGATGGAAACCTTCCTGTTGCCGGTGATGTAGCCATAGACCAGGAACAGGATCAGCGTGACCACCGTCAGAATCGTCCCAAGCGCGGCGGCGAGGCCCC
>JARRPA010000388.1:0-3301 GCA_037383305.1 Gemmatimonadota bacterium
GACCTGGACGTCGCGCGCCTGGGTCTGCGGACTCCGGAGTTCTGCCTTCAGATGACCGGGCTGAGCGACCCGGGCGAGCGTCGTGCCCGACTGCACCCACTGCCCGACCTCGAGGTCGAGGTCCTGCAGCACGCCATCGGCCCCCGCCCTGACCTCCATGTTCGCGGCGCGTTCTTCGTAGTAGTGGTGGATGTCGGCAAGCCGCGAGACCTGGTCGCGCTGGACCGCGAGCCGCTCGTCGATCGTCTCGTTCAGCAGTCGCAGGCGAGCCTCCTCGGTCCGGAGCCGCTCCTCCAGGGCATCGGCGAGATCCCGGGCGTTCTCGTGCTCGTTCTGCGACACCCACTCGTTGTTCACCATTGCCCCGAACGCCTCCGCCTCCCGGCGGGCCTCGAGATACCGGGCCCGGGCATCGGCTACCGCCGCTTCCTGGTTCAGCACCCCGGATCCGAGCGATTCGCGCAGCGAGACCAGCGTGGCGCGGGCCGCCGTCCACTGCTGTTCGGCTTCCAGCACCTGGAGCTCCACGTCCGGATTGGACAGGACCACGAGAACGTCGCTGGCGGTCACCTGCTGTCCGGGCTCGAAATTCACGGATTCCACCCGGCCGGCGGTCACCGCTGCCACGAATTGCACGTGTTCGGGAACCAGGATTCCCGCTCCACGGACTTCCCGGATCATCTCGCCCCGTTCGACCGTGCCCAGCACGACGACGTTGCGGTCCACCGTGGGAGCGGCCGGCTCGAGACGGGAGTAGAGAAAGAGCGCCGCCAGGATGACGGCGGCGCCGAGTCCGATGGATAGATTGCGTTTCCTGTTGCCCCGGGGGGCACGACGTATGTCCATCCCCGAGACCCGGGAGCCCGCCGACGAAGTGTCTTTGCCGCGCAGTGGCATGGCCGACGGCTCGCGTCCCGGCCGCCTCGGGTCGATCGACAGCCCGTCTCCCGCGCCGCGACCGATCTCATCGCTCGACGCGGAACGCGCCCGGTCCATGGTCATGTCCCCTCCACCCCGTGCCTCGCCATTTCACGACCACCGACGCGGGTCCGGCAACGGATCGGTCGTGTCGCACCTGCACCTACGAAAGGCCGCGCCGCGAAGTTTCGCAGCCCGCATTGCCCGCCCGCTCAGGCAGATGCGAGATTTCGGCGGGAGAAGACCGCGACCGCGGCGACTTGACTCGTTCCCGGTGAAGGGAGAAGTCCTGTGAAGAAGAACATGGGCCAGGCGGACCGGATCATTCGCATACTGATCGCGCTGGTGCTCGGCGTGCTCCTGATCAACGGAACGATCGCAGGCGTGCTGGGCACGGTGCTGGCGATCGTCGCTATCGCTTTTCTCCTCACGAGCCTGGTGGGCTGGTGCCCGGCCTACCTGCCTTTCGGCCTGTCGACCCGCCGGGATTCGTCCGACCCGGCCACCTGACGGGTGACCACGTCCCGCTGGAGGGCATGGGCGGAGCTGCTCGCGGCGGTCTCCGTGGTCGTCACGCTGATCGTGCTCGTCGTCGAGGTGCGTGCCAATACGAAGGCGATCGAGCGTCAGATCCTCATGGATCGCACCGCGAACGTCACGGCGCCTTACACCTCCGGCCCGGAGCTCCTGGCGGCGTTCGAGAAGGTCAAACGGGTGGACGGGTGGGACCCGACGCAGCGAGCGTTCATGCATCAGTACGGGCTGGAGCCGGGAGAAGCCATCTCCTGGATGATGTTCCTGGTCAGGGTCTGGAAGGGGCTCGACGCCGACTTCGCCTACTCGGGTCCCTCGGAGCAGCTCGCGACGTCGATCACGAGCCTGCTCTCGTTCCCCGACAATCGGATCTTCTACCAGCCCGGCGTCGTCTCGCCACCGTACGGGAGGCACTGCTGGATGAAGTTCTGCCGGACGACGCGATCGCGCACGACTCTGTCCGTGCCACGCTCGAATCCTATTACGGCGCGTTCAGCGACCGGGACTGGTCCCGTTTCGCCGAACACTTCTGGCCCGGCGCGACGCTGACCGCGATCTGGACCCCGCCCGGCGAGAGCGCCGAGCGCGTGGTGGCGACCTCCGTTCCCGCCTTCGTCGAACAGGCGCCCCTCGGACCGGGCAGCCGGGAGATCTTCGAAGAGCGCATGACCTCGGCGCGGATCGCGGTGCACGGCGATCTCGCCCAGGCGTGGGCCGGGTACGAGGCCCGGTTCGGCGACCCCGGCGAGGTCAGCGAGTGGCGGGGCATCGACGCGTTCACCCTGATGCGGCACGATGGGGAATGGAGGATCAGCTCGCTCGCCTACGTATCGGACTCCGAATGAGAAGAGGAATTCCCGTGCGGCACCCGAACTCACGTCTCTGCAGCGTCCCGCTTCCGATCGGTATCGCCGTTCTGGGTCTCGTACCGGCTCTCCTGTGGATGCCGTCCGGGCTCCCGGCCCAGGAGGCCCCGATGGACACCATTTCGGATTCGGGCCTGATCTACGCGGTCGGCGCCGATCTCTCGTTCCTCAAGGCCGCCGAGGACCGGGGCGTTGAGTTCAAGGATGGCGGCGTCGTGAAGCCGGGGCTGGAGATCTTCCGCGACCACGGCTACGACTGGATCCGGCTGCGCATCTTCCACACGCCCACCGAGCTGCCGAACGACCTCGAGTACACGATCGCGCTCGCCCGCGAGGCGAAGGCGCTCGGCTACCGGTTCCTGCTCGACTACCACTACGCGGACGGCTGGGCCGACCCGCAGAAGCAGCCGACGCCGGCGGCGTGGGACACCACGGACGTCGCCGTGCTCGCCGACTCGGTGAAGGCCTGGACCGCGCACACGATCCGCGCCTTCCGCGAGGCGGGGGTGATGCCCGAGATGGTCCAGATCGGCAACGAGGTGAGGAACGGCATGCTCTGGCCGCTGGGCCGGCTGCCGGAGAACTGGGACAACTTCGCCCGACTGTTCGAGGCCGGTCTCGAGGGCATCCGCGAGGGGCGAGGTCCGGCGCCGATGCCCCGCATCATGCTGCACTACGACAACGGGGCCGACACCGAGGGCGCCGGGGAGTTCTTCGCGCGCTTCTCCACGTACGGGATCCCTTACGATGTGATCGGATACTCCTACTACCCCTGGTGGCACGGCAACCTGCTCGAGCTGCGCGACAACCTCCTCGCCACGCTCGAGCGGTTCCCGGACAAGGACGTCATTCTCGTCGAGGCGGGCTATCGGCCGTACGTGTACGAGGAAGCGGGTCGGAGCCCGCCCTATCCTGCGGACGCGCCGGGCGGGCCCCGCAAGGCGACTCGGCGGCTCTTCTCTGGAGGGCATCGGCCGGGTCGA
>JARRPA010000389.1:0-3184 GCA_037383305.1 Gemmatimonadota bacterium
TCCGGGGTCAGGCCCGCCGCATCGAGCAGCGGCAGGGTCTCCTCGAGGATGCGACCCTTGGAAAGGGCGATGGTCAGTGCCGCTTTGCTCACGCCGCGACCCCCTGCAGCAGTTGTTCGCTGGCGGTCTGGCGCTCGATGGCGGCACCGCCCTTGCGATTGGGTCCGGAGCGACGGGGAGGCGCTGCGCGGTACCGAGTACGCGAATCGCTGTCGGCAGCGGCACTACGTCCTGCTCGTGACGCGCGTGAGCGCCAAGGCGCACGGCATCGAGTGGTTCTGGAACGTCGTCGAGGTGGACGGAGAGACGAAGTTTCCGATGTACCTGTTCGTCGAGGAAGGGAAGCACGCACTGGCGACGGACAAGAACTCCGACGGCTACTTCACGCCGAGCTACGACGTGAACGTGCGGGTCAACGACGCCTGGGGGGTACGGGACATCATCCGCTCCGGGGGGTTGTTCTCCGGGGGCTATCAGGCCTGGATGACGAAGGTGCGGCGGCCGGAGCACCGGGTGTTTCCGCCTTTGCCGGATGACAGCCCGCTGTTGCCCGGTGGTCTCCTGCGGCAGCCCGGGTACGAGGGCGAGACGGCCATCTACGAGCTCCGTTCCCTGCCGCCGGCCCGCGCGGTGAAGGCCTGGGACGACGCGCAGGCGGAGGTCGAGGAGAGTCCGCATGCCCTCTACCCGTTCGTGGCGGACAAGGAGGTCCCGGGCTGGCCCCGGATCGAAGAGATCAACACGCTGCACCAGGCCGAGGACTGGGTGGCCTCGGGCGCCCTCAAGCGCTCGCTCTCGATCGCCCTGTACTCCGATGGCGACCTCGGAGTGTCGTGGGTATTCCCCTTTTTCATAGTGAAGAACCTCCACGTGGACATGAGCGGCGGATACGTGCTCCACCGGATGTATCTGACGGGTGGGAAGCGGGACGGCTTCGGCTGGCAGCTCCTATACACGAGCTCCGCCTCCCGCTGGGTCGATCCGTACTTTTCGGCGGGCGCCGAATGGCAGAAGGAGTTCGTCAGGGACGACGGCACCATCTCCGACGATCGCGTGGACTTCGTGCTCGAGACCGGCTTGAAGTTCCGGGCGCAGATCGGACATTCTCCGCTGAAGTTCTTGTCTTTCCTCACCGACTTCTGGGGCTTCCGGGCGGGCATCAAGAACTACGGGTTCTTCGACATCGACCGGCTGACCTACGTACTGGAGGTCGGGGCCGGGAGCTTCTGAGCGGCGCCGGACTGGTCGGGAGAAGGACGCTCGATCTATCATCGAAGGGCGCTCGGGCCGGCCCGCCCGGACATGACATCCAGATCTCGGGAGAACCCGCATGCCTTTGCCGATTCGAACCGCGCTCGCGGTAATCGCGTCGACCACACTGGTCGCTTGCTCTCCGCAGGTGGACTCCGATGCCGACCAGTCGGCCTCGGACGAGGCCTTGCGCGCCACGGACCGATCCGCGGCGGCGGTCGAGCACACGACCCTCCCGCGCCGAGCCTACTTCGGCGACACCCACGTGCACACGGGCTGGTCGGCCGATGCGGGCAACGACTGGTTCCTCGTCAGCGACCACTCGGACGCGATGGGCGTGATCAACGAGATCGTCGCCGGCAACCCGGAGATGATGCAGGACGAGACGCTCGCTCGCTGGCGCGAGGCGCTGACCTCGGGCGATGAAGAGGCCGCCGCGACGGCCAAGAGCGAGCTCATCGTGATGCAGTCCGAAGAGCGTCTCCCTCCGACGGTCATGGATCCCAAGTGGATGGTCTCGGCCTGGGAGAAGACCGTGCAGGCGGCCGAGGACTTCTACCGGCCCGGCGAGTTCACCACGTTCATCGCCTACGAGTGGACGGTGAACGCGGACGGCGGCAACAACCTCCACCGGAACGTGATCTTTCGCGACGGCGCCGACCGGGCGCTCCAGGTCATTCCGCTCACCACCTTCGAGACCCAGGATCCGGAGAAGCTCTGGGCGTGGATGCAGAGCTATGAGCAGGAGACCGGCGGTCGAATGCTGGCGATTCCCCACAACGGCAATCTGTCGAACGGGCGGATGTTCGAGGAGACGCGCTTCGACGGCTCGCCCCTCACACAGAACTGGGCGGAGCAGAGGGCCCGCTACGAGCCATTGTACGAGATCACCCAGATCAAGGGGCAGAGCGAGTCGCACCCCTCACTTTCGCCGAACGACGAGTTCGCGGCGTGGGACCTGTGGGACCGAGGCAACCTGATCGTCGCGCCGAAGCCCGAGGGAGCCCTGCAGTACGAGTACTGGCGGGAGGCACTGAAGTCCGGACTGCGTCTGGAGAAGGAGTTCGGCGTCAACCCCTTTACCTACGGAGCGAACGGGGCGACCGACACGCACACGGGATTGTCCACGGCCGAGGAGGACAATTTCTTCGGAAAGTTCAAGACGCTGGAGCCGGGCAACGAGGCGCGCTGGAAGTTCCCTCTGATCGAGGGGCCGACGGACGACTACATGGGCTGGGAACAGGCGGCATCGGGCGTGATGGGCGTGTGGGCGACGGCGAACACCCGCGAGGCGATCTGGGACGCGATGATGCGGAAGGAGACGTTCGCGACGACCGGTCCCCGGATGCGGGTCCGCTTCTTCGGCGGCTACGATTTCACCGAGTCCGACTTCGAAGGTGACATGGTCGCCGCAGGGTACGATCGCGGCGTTCCCATGGGCGGCGAGCTGAGCAGGGCTGACGCCGGACAGTCGCCCACGTTCCTGGTGCACGCCACCAAGGACCCCGAAGGCGCGAACCTCGACCGCGTCCAGATCGTTAAGGGGTGGCTCGACGCGGACGGGACGACGCACGAGCAGGTCTACGAAGTCGCGTGGTCCGGGGATCGCCGGCGCGGCGCCGACGGGAAGGTCCCCGCGGTGGGCAACACGGTGAACCTCGAGACGGCCGAGTACACGAACTCGATCGGCGCGGCCGAACTCCAGGCCGCCTGGACCGACCCCGATTTCGACCCGGCGCAGAGCGCCGTCTACTACGTGCGCGTGCTCGAGATTCCGACGCCGCACTGGACGCTCTACGACCGTGTCCGGTTCGGGATCGAGATGAGCGACGATGTGCCGATGACGCTCCTGGAGAGTGCGTTAAGCTGCCCTATCTTTTACAGGCCGTAGTGCGACTGGACCCCTGTTCTAGGAGGATAGCGTGTTTACAAG
>JARRPA010000390.1:0-1823 GCA_037383305.1 Gemmatimonadota bacterium
CGAATTCAGTGCTCGGGCTGTAACACGCTACGCTGCAATGCGTTAAGACATCGACCGGCAAGCTGGATCGGTTCCTGCCTTTCCCTCCTCCGAACGGACAATTCGCGCAGGAAACTCTAAGCCCGAAGGGGGGAACGATGAACGAGGGATTCGGAAATCTGTGGCGTGACGATTCGGGACAGGACTTAGCGGAATACGCGCTGCTGTTCGCGCTAATCGCAATTGTGGCGATCTCAAGCCTCTACATCATCGGCGGCGGCCTGAACGACGTATTCACGGGCGTGGGCAACGAGCTGGAGACCGGGTTCGCGGGTACCTGAGCGACGGATCCATACGCCCGTCGAGGGCGAGACTCGGCACCGTTCGCTACCATTACAGGATGCGGATTATTCTGCGGTCACGATCCATCGCGACATCCTGCGTCCTTGCGATCGGGATCCTGGCGGCCTGTCAGTCATACGGCGATGGCAGCCCGTTCCTGACGGAGCCGGTGGGCGCCGATGCGATGGCGGGTGCATGGCTCCTTCACCTTCCCGCCACGAACAACTGCAACCCGGCGCTTCCGGCCATCGATCTCCGCCTCGTACTCGAGCGCACATGGGTAGCCGGAGTCGACAATGAGGGCGACCGCGAATACCTGCTCGGACGCTGGGGCCGGGCCGACGAAGAAACCGCGGGTGAAGTTCTCCAGGGATGGATCGAACCGCAGCTGCGGCGCCTGCATCTGATCCTGTGGCAGGGCGTACATGATCGCGGTTCGGTGCTGAGTGCGAACGTGGTTGGCGGAAAGGCCCTCGACGGAAGCCTCGTCGAGCCCGTGCCTCCCTATCCTGGGGGTGGATTTGCGGAGCCGTCCGAAGGGTATCCGGGTGGGTTCACGAATTCGTCATGCCTCTGGAATGTACGCGGCGAGCGGATCGAAGAGTGACAGTCACCGCCGCACGTAGAGCCAGATCACGATCGCCACGGCCAGCCCCCCGACGATGTACCAGAGGTTGTCCGTGACCATGGTGAAAAGGTTCCGCGAGATCTCGCGCACGAAATTCGAGCCTCCGTACTCGCCCATGGCCTGCGGGCGGGCCGCGACCGCGTGGATTCTCTGCATGTGGCTCCTTCCTTCGACCGTCGAAACCCCGGACCGGCCCTGCGGCAGGCCGGCTCACCTGCTAATCTAACGCGTTTCGGTGTCGGCGATGAGCCCGACCGGCTGGCAGCACGATCAGGGAGGTTCGAACGGTGCGCGAGGTCGGACCCGGTGGCGGGCCCCTGGATCGCATCCTCCGACTCTTCACCGACGTGCGGTCCGGCGAGGGCTTCACGGTGCTGCTTCTCGCACTGAATGTCTTCCTGCTGCTGACCGCCTACTACTTCATCAAGCCGCTCCGCGAGGCCCTGATCCTCGACGAGAGCGGAGCCGAGATCAAGAGCTACGCATCGGCGCTCCAGGCCGTGATCCTGCTCGCAGCCGTGCCCGCGTACGGAGCCCTGGCGGGCCGCTGGCCGCGCCGCACTCTGATCAACCGCGTGACCCTATTCTTCGCGGCCTGTCTCGTCCTGTTCTTCCTGCTGGGTCAGTCGGGTCTGAACCTCGGCGTCGTGTTCTTCCTTTGGGTCGGCATCTTCAACCTCATGGTCATCGCCCAATTCTGGGCATTCGCGAATGACCTGTACACGAACGACGAGGGGGAGCGGCTCTTTCCGCTCGTTCAGTTCGGGGCTTCAGCCGGCGCCGTCTTCGGAAGCGTCGTGGTCGGACAGCTGATCGAGCCCCTCGGAATCTGGCTACCGATGCTGATCGCGGCCGGCATCCTGCTCGTCAGTCT
>JARRPA010000391.1:0-3227 GCA_037383305.1 Gemmatimonadota bacterium
CACCTCTCATCTTGCCGGCACGGTCGAGAATGCGCAGGGGGATGAGCTGCTGCCAGGTGGTAGACAGACCGTAGCCGATTCGCGATAGCGACCCCAGAAAATAGCCAATCCAGACAAAGATTTTGCGCTTGCGGATCTTATCCGATATATAGCCCGACCCCGCCTGTGACAGCGCCACGATAGCCTCCCCGAGGCCGTCAATCAGCCCCAGCACGGCCATATTGGCCCCTAAAACGGAAGTCACGAACAGCGGCCAGACAGGGTAGATCATATCAGAGCCGAGGTCGTTAAGAAATGAGGCCAGGGCGAAAGTACGGATTGTTTTACGGGAGTGTTGATTGTTCATGGAAATATTTTATAATAGCTTTTATCTAAAAGGACAATAATAATCGGCTATCTTGTTCCAAAGTCTCGAATATTCAGTACTAACCGGTTTGAGTGTTATTGTCGCGGCTGCTTTCTTAGCAGGCTGTGCTGGAATGACAGTTAAACCAACGGAGAAAAATTTTCAGGCCCCAACCGTTACCCTGAGCTACGTAGATGTGGCCCACTACTTTGGCTGGTGGTATTATACACCCAAAGTGAAGCCGACCAAAGGAACGGCCGGACACAATGCGGCGCCGCTGGACTATGCGTTTATTTTCGACATCCAAAATCCGAATCCTTTCCCGGTGCTTTTGGACGGCTTAAAGTTCGCCTGTGTCATCGACGGGTTTGAAATCAATTCAGGCTACTCGACAGAGCAGCAATGGATTCCCGCGGGCAAAACGAACCAGGTGCGGGTGGTGGCGGTATCGGATGCCAGGGCAGCCCTGCTCAGTCTTCTGGTGACCGGGGCCGTCGATCGACGGGAGCATCGAAGGGCCGAGTTCCGGACCGAGGTGCATTCCCCGGCAGACAGGAGCGGAGCTTCAGCGGCCTCCATCTCGGAAACGGATCGGGAAGCCAGGAAAGACGGTAAGGGCGATGGCGCCTTTTCCCTCGTATTCCGTTCCCGCTACTTGCTGCTCATCGCACTGCTTGTCCTGTTCATGAACTGGGTGAACACGACGGGGCAGTACATCCTCGACAGCGTCGTCGAAGACGCCGCCCGGGGAGGGGTCGCCGCCGTTACGGCGAACGGCCAGTCGGTGGGCCAGTACATCGGATCCTTCTACTCCGACTTCTTCGCCGTCGTCAACGTCGCCGGACTGCTGCTGCAGTTGTTCGTCGTCTCGCGCATCGTGAAGTATCTGGGGATCCGGATCGCGATCCTGTTCCTTCCGATCATCGCGCTGGGATCCTACGGGCTGATCGCCTTTCTGCCGGTGCTCGGCATCGTGCGCTGGGCCAAGACCGCGGAGAACTCGACGGACTACTCGCTGCAGAATACGGTGCGGCAGACGCTCTTTCTGCCGCTGACCCGGGACCAGAAATACAAGGCCAAACAGGCGATCGATGCTTTCTTCTGGAGGGCCGGCGACGTTCTTTCGGCCCTGCTCGTGTGGGTCGGTACCACCTGGCTGGCGCTGAGCGCCTCGGGTTTCGCGAAGTTC
Source organism: Gemmatimonadota bacterium (assembly GCA_037383305.1). Classification (GTDB taxonomy): domain Bacteria; phylum Gemmatimonadota; class Gemmatimonadetes; order Palauibacterales; family Palauibacteraceae; genus Carthagonibacter. The sequence continues at coordinate 1,536 of JARRPA010000391.1, forward strand.
AACATGGTGCTCGTTCTGATCTGGCTCGGTCTTTCGGTCGCGATCGGCCGGGAGTATTCGCGGCGAGCACGGGGCTCGCCTGCCGAGGCGGTAAACGGTGAAGTCGTCGAAGGCTGACGGCGGGCCTCCGGGATCGATGCCCGGAACGCTGAACGTCGATCCGGACGCCGACGCATCGGTCATCCGGGTCATCGCGTACGGCCCGGATGGAATCGAGGAGTCGCCGATCCTTCGCGTCGCAGAAATCGCGCCCTTCCGGGAGCGATGGCCGGTCGTGTGGGTCAACGTCGACGGGCTCGGCTCGGAGCAGACGATTCGCGAGCTTGGCGAGTTCTTCGGCCTGCACCGGCTGGTGCTCGAGGACATCGTTCATACCGGACAGCGGGCGAAGGTCGAGCCGTTTCCCGAGTATCTCTACGTGGTATCGCGTCAGCCCACGGGAGACAACGTGGAAACCGAACAGGTCAGCCTCGTGTTGTCGCCGGGTTTTCTTCTCAGCTTTCAGGAACATGCGGGCGACGTATTCGAACCGGTAAGAGAGCGGATTCGCAAGAGCAGCGGACAGATCCGTAGCCGGGGCGCCGACTATCTGCTGTACGCTCTCGTCGATGCCACGATCGACAGCTATTTCCCGGTGCTCGAGCGTATCGGGGAACGGATCGAGGGAATCGAGGATGAGGTGTTCACGAATCCTTCGCGTTCGACCGCGGAAGACATCCACGAAGTTCGCCGCGACCTGCTGCATCTTCGGAAGTCCGTGTGGCCCCACCGGGAGAAGGTGAATGCGCTGATCCGGGACTCGGGCGGTGCGATCAGTGCAGAGACGGCGATATACCTGCGCGACTCGTACGATCACGCGATTCGCGTCGTCGATCTCGTCGAGACACTCCGAGAGCTGACGGCGGACCTGATGAACGGATACATGTCGGCGATCAGCAACCGCATGAACGAAGTCATGAAGGTCCTGACGATCATGGCTTCGATCTTCATTCCCCTCTCGTTCATTGCCGGCGTGTACGGCATGAACTTCGACCGTGAGGTGTCACGCTGGAACATGCCCGAACTGGGCTGGGCGTTCGGGTATCCACTCGCGCTGGCTCTGATGACCTCGGTCGGGGTCGGCCTCCTGATCTACTTCAAGCGCAAAGGCTGGATGGACTGACGTGACGACGGCGCCGGGATCACGACTCCGCGACGGATCGGCGGTCCGACCGCATCTGGCTTGAGTGCATGCTGACGAGTCTCGCGATCAGCGTCACCAGGTAGATCTGGCCGAGCAGCGCCTCGGTGATGGCGAGAGATCGGGCCAGCGGAAGGACCGGCTGAACGTCTCCGTATCCGAGCGTCGTGATCGTCACGAAGCTGAAGTAGTACAGCACGGACCCGAGCGCCCGATCGGGATTCCCGGCCCCCTCCAGAAGCGCCGGGGGAATCGCGAACGCGCCCGGGCTTCCGATCGCGACGATCTGGTAGGCCAGGCCCCATACGAGGGCGAGCATCAGGTATACGCACAGCGCTCCGAGAATCACCTCGACGTCGATCTCCCTGGCGCTCAACACGGAACGCAGGATCAGGAGCGAGACGTAGGTGAGAAAGGACGCGCTCAGGGCCTTCCCCCAGATGTCCGTGTTCTCCACGCCGAATGCGTGAAGCCACTCCGGGACCAGGCCGAGGAGCAGCAGGATCGCCGCG
>JARRPA010000392.1:0-3297 GCA_037383305.1 Gemmatimonadota bacterium
GGCGACTGGCGGGTCGTGCGTCCGCGCGAGAGCCTCGAAGACCTCTGGCGCGGCGAAGTGGTACCGTGAGCGGCCGATCGGACCGGGAGACCGGCTCCACGAGCGATCGGATCGTCATCCGGGGCGCTCGCGAGCACAACCTGCGGAACATTGACGTAGAGATTCCTCGCAACTCGCTGACCGTCGTCACCGGTCTCTCCGGCTCGGGTAAGTCGTCGCTCGCGTTCGATACGATCTACGCGGAGGGGCAGCGCCGGTACGTGGAATCGCTTTCCGCCTATGCCCGGCAGTTCCTGGGCGTGATGGAAAAGCCGGACGTCGATCGGATCGAGGGACTCTCTCCCGCGATCGCGATCGAACAGCGGGGCTCGAGCCGCAACCCGAGGAGCACGGTCGGAACGGTGACCGAGATCTACGACTATCTCCGACTCCTCTGGGCCCGCGCAGGTACGCCGCACTGTCCTTCCTGCGGGCGCCCGGTCCGGCGTCAGTCGGCGACGCAGATCGCCGACCAGGTCGCCGGCTGGCCCGAGGGCCTGCGCGCCGAAATCCTCGCGCCGCTCGTGCAGGGCCGAAAGGGCGAGTTCCGTGAACTGTTCGAGGAGGCGCTGCAGGAGGGCTTCGTGCGGGCCCGCGTCGACGGCGAGCTGATCGAGCTCAGCGAACCGCCGAAGCTCAACCGCCGGATGAACCACGACATTTCCGTGGTCGTGGACAGGCTGGTGATTCGAAGTGACGAGCGGGCTCGGATCGCCGAGTCGGTGGAGACGGCGCTCCGCATGGCAGGTGGTACCGTCGAAGTGCGCACCTACGCCGACGCCGCCGACCCGGCCGGCGAGTCGAATCTGTTCAGTGAGAAGTACGCGTGTGCCGCTTGCGGAATCAACATTCCCGAGCTGGAGCCCCGGCAGTTTTCCTTCAATTCTCCCTATGGCGCCTGTCCCGACTGCGATGGACTCGGGATCCGCCTCGAGCCGAACCCGGAACTGATCCTGGGGGACCCGAGTCTTTCGGTGCTGGAAGGCGTGATTCTGCCCTGGGGCGGACCGACCGGTCGGCTGCGACGCGTGACTCTGCCGGCCGTGGCCGAGGCGCACCGTTTCGATCTGAACACGGCCTGGGGAGAGCTCTCCGACCCGCAGCGGGAGGCTCTGCTCTCGGGCGATCCCGGTCTCGATTGGGAGGGGGCTCTCGAGAACGTGCGCCGCCTCTATCACGAGACAGACAGCGAGACCCTTCACCGGCAGCTGCACGAGTATATGACGGCCCGAGTCTGCCCCACCTGCGAAGGAGGGCGTCTGCGGGCCGAGAGCCGGGCCGTGACGGTGGCGGACGTGCGGCTCGCCGAGGTCGTGGAGGCGCCGGTGGAAGAAGCGCTCGACCTTTTCGAGCGATTGCGCGACGATCCTCGGTCCGCCTCCCTGGAGGCCGACATCGCCCTCCCGATCCTCAAGGAGGTATGCGACCGACTGGGCTTCATGACCCGGGTGGGCCTGGGCTACCTGACGCTCGGCCGGTCCGCGGACACGCTGGCCGGCGGAGAGGCCCAGCGAATACGGCTCGCGACACAGATCGGAAGCCGCCTGGTGGGAGTGCTCTACGTGCTGGACGAGCCGAGCATCGGGTTGCACCCGAGGGACAATCGACGTCTGCTGGGCACACTGGAAAGCCTGCGAGACCTCGGAAATACCGTCCTCGTGGTGGAACACGACGAGGAGACGGTGCGTGCGGCGGATCACGTGGTGGATCTCGGCCCCGGCGCGGGCGCCTACCTGCGGGGCGAACGGGAAATCCCGGTGCCCGAGACCCGGCGTCCGGGTCGGGACGGCGAGCATCTCACGATTTTCGGGGCGCGGGAGCACAACCTTCGGGGAGGGGACGTTCGATTTCCGCTCGGCACCTTCATCGCCGTGACCGGCGTGTCGGGCTCCGGAAAGTCCACCCTCGTAGAGGAGATTCTCTACCGCCGTCTCGCGCGCGAGCTGCACCGGGCCCGTTCCGTTCCCGGTGCGCACGACCGGATCGAGGGAATCGAAAGGATCGACAAGGTCATCGATGTCGATCAGAGTCCGATCGGACGCACGCCGCGCTCGAATCCCGCGACCTATACCGGGGTGTTCACGCCGATCCGGGACCTGTACAGCAAGCTCCCCGAGTCCCGGATCCGAGGCTACCGGCCGGGCCGGTTCAGCTTCAACGTGAAGGGCGGGCGCTGCGAGGCGTGCCGGGGCGACGGCCTCGTGAAGATCGAGATGCACTTTCTGCCGGACGTCTACGTTCCTTGTGATGTCTGCCGGGGAAGACGCTACAACCGCGAGACCCTCGAGATCCTCTGGAAGGGTCGGAGCATCGCCGACGTCCTGGAAATGACGGTCGCCGAGGCACGGGAGTTCTTCGACGCCGTTCCGACGCTGCGAAGGAAGCTCCAGACCCTGTGCGGCGTGGGGCTCGGCTATATCACGCTGGGCCAATCGGCGACCACGCTGTCGGGCGGGGAGGCGCAGCGAGTGAAGCTGGCTTCGGAGCTCGCAAAACGAAGTACCGGACGGACGCTGTACATCCTGCACGAGCACACGACCGGTCTCCACTTCGAGGACATCCGGATCCTGCTGGAGGTCCTGCACCGCCTGGTGGAGAAGGGGAATACCGTGCTCGTCATCGAGCATCACCTGGACGTCATCAAGACGGCGGACTGGATCGTGGACCTCGGTCCGGAGGGCGGCACGGGGGGCGGCGAGGTCGTGGTGGCAGGCACGCCCGAAGAGGTAGCGGCCCACGAGGCCAGCCACACCGGCCGGTTCCTGCGAGAATACCTTCGGAACGGGAGCGGCTGATTCGCGCCGCGGCGCACCGGAGGGCGTTGATCCGCGGTACGGAAAGCGGTTACCCTTCGGACCCGCGCCGGTGACGACGGGTGTCGCCGCCTGAAACTCCGGGCCTCGCGCTCGCGTAAGACGGATCGGCACGAGGGCGTGGACCGGAACGGACGCAACGGAAACAGATGACCCCGATCGTTTGGATTCTGGTGGTGATGTTCGTGGTGGTTCCGGTGGCGGCGGCCGTGGCCCGACGCATTGAGTCCGGCCCCGTTCAGCCGACCCCGATTCCGGACGCCGCGGACCCGGATCGGATCGCTCAGATCGAAGGACAGATCGACGCTCTCGTGGAGCAGGTGCAGGTACTGGCGGAGCACCAGGAGTTTCTGACCCGGCTGCTCGAGGAGAATACGGAGAACCAACGGGCCGCCCTCACGGAGGATGGAGACCGATGATCAGTCGCGAAGACCTCGAGAGCTTC
>JARRPA010000393.1:0-2895 GCA_037383305.1 Gemmatimonadota bacterium
GGGGATCCGGTCGGGTACGAAACCCTCATCCTCGGGATCGGGAATCCGCTCTGGGCCGACGAGGGTTTCGGCGTCCGTGCCGCCGAGGAACTGAACGCCCGCTACGAGTTCCCGCCGGACGTCCGCGTGATGGACGGCGGTACCCTGGGCCTTTTCCTCCTGCCCTATGTGCGCGCGGCGAGGAAGCTCCTGATATTCGACGCCATCGACTTCGGCCTCGAACCGGCCGAGATGAAAGTCATCGTCGGGGACGAAGTCCCGAAGTACCTCGGCGTGAAGAAGATGAGCATGCATCAGACCAGCTTCCAGGAGGTGCTGGCTTCCGCGCAGATGTTCGGCGAGGGACCGGAGCAGCTGGCGCTGGTCGGGGTACAGCCGGAGCTGCTGAACGACTATGGTGGCAGTCTGCGTGACTCGGTGAAGGCTCGCCTGCCGCAGGCCCTGGCCGAAGGCCTCAGGATCCTGCAGGAATGGGGCATCGAGTATCGGAAGCGTGACAAGCCGCTTGCGAAGACGGATCTGACGGGCCCCGATGCCATCAACATGGAGGACTACGAGACCGGACGGCCGGACACCAAGGAAACCTGGAGATAGTGACACCATGACCCATCCGCTGATTCAGCGACTCACCGATGAATACGGCTACCCGACCATCGGGGTCGAGGAGCACGACGAATTCGTCGCGGCGCCGGAGACGGGCGTTCTTTTCTTCGCCGGCGAGCCGAAGAAGTTCGGGGAGACCGTGGACGTGGCGGTGGTGTTGCCGGAGCTGATCGCGGCCTTCGACGGTCGGCTCAGGCCGGCGGTGATTGCCACGGAGGCCGAGAAGGACCTGCAGCTGAAGTACGGGTTCCGGGAATGGCCTTCGCTCGTCTTCGTGAGGGACGGCGGCTGGCTCGGCACGATCTCGCGCATCCGCAACTGGCAGGAGTATCTCGAGGAGATCGGTGAGATCCTGGGCACCGAACCGCGGAGGCCGCCGGGATTCAAGATACCGGTCATCAGCGCCTGAGCGACGGCCGGGGGGAGTAACATGAACATCAAGGACATACCGATCGTGGCCGTCGGCGTCGGCAGCCAGCCCGGCGAGACCGACGGCGCCGAACTGCAGTACATCGACCTGCCCCGCGGCATGTCCATGTATACGGCGCCGAATATCCCGGACCCGGAAGCGGTGGCGAACCTGTCCGGCGCCCGCGCGGCGATGGACTGGCTGCAGGAAACCCTGCGCGACTGGGAGCCGGAGCGCCCCGTGCTCGCCGACATCTCCGCGCTGGACGAGGAGAACCGTGATCTCGTCAATCAGATACTGGGCGAAGGCGAAGTGGCGATGAAGTTCGCCGGCGATTTCCAGTCCCATACCCAGGAGGCGGTGCTGGCCGGCGTCTGGCGCATGTTCTATTTCAACGAGGAAGGCAAGGTCACCCACGATCTGCTGGAGGTGGCCGAGGCCCCCTTCATTGCCAGGCTGGGGCAACTGGGCCGGGACCGGAAGCCGCACGAGCTCACCACCCTGCAGCCTCCCGAAGGTGCCCTGAATGCCCCGGCAATCCTGACCGAGATCGCCGACCGGGTGCAGACGCGGAAGGCGGGGGACGAGACCCACATCATCAACCTGTCGCTGCTGCCGATGTCCGATGAAGACCTGGTATTCCTGGACGAGTCGCTGGGCAAGGGGCCGCTGGATGTCCTCTCCCGCGGCTACGGACATTGCATCATCTCCGCGACACGGGTCCCCGACGTCTGGTGGGTCGGCCCCGGAGGACATCCGGGATTCCGCCGCGCGCCTCGCCGAACTCCTGGAGCCTTACTGGGCCGAAGACTGAACGGCGGACTGCCGCCGGGGAGAGACCATGGAGGACCGTATAGAGGACGGCACCCGTCTCGAGTGCCGGATCTGCTGGTACGTCTACGATCCGGCGGAGGGTGACGAGGTCGAGCAGATCCCGCCGGGCACGCCTTTCTCTGCATTGCCGGAGCACTGGCGCTGTCCTCAATGCGACGCGGAGCGGGACAAGTTCCTGCCGATGGACGATTGAGCGGGTACCGGCTGTGACGGATCCTGTTCTGCGACGTCTGATCGAACGCTATCGGGAAGCCGATCCGCGGATGCGCGATCTGCCCTTCTACAACGACAGACTGGATGTCGAGGCGGTCGGCTTCCGCGACTGGGAGGCACATCGCCTCGGCATCCTCATTACGCCGTGGTTCATCAACCTGGTGCTGCTGCCGGGAACGGCCGACGACTGGAGCGCTCTCCGCCAGGGAGACCAGAGCGACTGGCACCTGCCGGCCGAGACCATCCGCTTTACCGCCAGTTGCCCGGACGACGGTGACGTCTATCTGACGGCGCCGGTCTTCACGAATGTCATCGGGGTGCCGGATCACGAGGCGGCGAAAGCGATCGCGCAGCAGGTACTGGAGAGCCTGCTCGCGAAGCCGGGCACGGAAAAATCCGCGCCGGGGCACGCAGTCAGTCGTCGCGATCTGCTGAGGGGCAAAGTGAAGCGCGATTGAGCCGCTGACAGCGGCGCGTTCCACGCAAGTCAGTTACGAAATCACCATACTCCCGTGTCGCGGGATGCTCAATCCGGAGTGTCCGCGATTGGTCGGAGTCACCGGAAAGCAGACAGTATGAGTTGCCGGAATGGAATTTCCGGGGATTCGCATACAGGAGGTGAACAGATGGCCAACGTACGTGAGATCAAACCGCGGAAAGACCGCGAGAAAGGCGCCACTGGGGCAGTACGGCCGTTCACCCATGGCATGGAAGAGTTCTTCGAGAACTTCTTCCCGCGCCGCTGGATGGAAGGGTTCATGGAACCCTACGGCTGGAAGCGGCCGATGTGGGGTGATTTCGAATCCGTGCTCGAAGGCTTCCCGAAAGTGGACGTC
>JARRPA010000394.1:0-2276 GCA_037383305.1 Gemmatimonadota bacterium
GTCGGGCTGCAGGGGATCAGCACGGTGTCGGAGGCGGGTACATCGGACGTTCAGCGGATCGCGGACCTGGTCGTGGAGCGACAGATTCCGGCGATCTTCGTCGAGACTTCGGTGGCGCGCCGCACGATCGAAGCCGTGCAGGCGGCCGTGCGCAACCGGGGATCCGAGGTACGGATCGGCGGGTCCCTCTTTTCCGACGCCATGGGGTCCGCCGGAACCCCCGAGGGCAGCTATCCCGGCATGGTGCGGCACAACGTGAACGCGATCGTCGATGCCCTGCTCGACGATTCCGGGGAGGCGGAGTGACGCCGGATCGAGAGCTCGCGATTCAGGTGGATGACCTTACGGTCGCCTACGAGGAGCATCCCGTCCTGTGGGACGTGGACATGGAGGTCCCATCAGGGGTCCTGATGGCGATCGTCGGCCCCAACGGGGCGGGGAAGTCGACACTGATCAAAGCGATCCTCGACCTGGTCGAGCCGGCCGCCGGGCGCGTTCTGGTGCTCGGTCGCAGCTATGCCGACGATCGTTCCGTGGTGGCCTACGTGCCGCAGCGCGGATCGGTGGACTGGGACTTCCCGACCTCGGTGCTGGACGTCGTGATGATGGGCCGGTATGGAGACCTCGGGTGGTTCCGTCGGCCCGGGTCACGGGACCGGCGCCTCGCGCTGGAGGCGCTCGAGAAGGTGGACATGACGCGTTTCGCGAAGCGTCAGATCAGCCAGCTCTCGAACCGTTCCAGGGGGTGGACGCGACGACGGAGAAGGCGATCGTGCGGGTGCTCAAGGAACTTCGATCGCAGGGCGCGACGGTCGTCGCGGTCCACCACGCGCTGCAGACGGTGCCCGAGTACTTCGACCACGCCATGATCCTGAACGTGCGGCGGATCGCCTGCGGGCCGGTGGACGAGGTGTTCACGGAAGAGAACCTGCGCATCGCGTACGGCGGGGTCGTCCCGTTCCGAGCAGCCGCCGCGGCGGCGACGGGCGCTTCGCGGACGGTGTCGGCAGCCGCGGTGCCGGACCCGCCTCCACCGCACGACGGCCCGTAGCACGGGCTCGAACATGGACCTGCTGCACGACCTGCTGTTCGACTACACGCTGCGCACGGTGGTGCTCGGTACGGCCGCGCTAGGACTCACTTCGGGCGCGCTCGGTGCGTTCGCCGTCCTTCGCCGGCAGTCACTTCTCGGCGACGCGATCTCGCACGCGGCGCTTCCGGGTATCGTGCTCGCGTTCCTCCTGACGGGGAGCAAGGACCTGCTCGTCCTGGTCGCGGGCGCGTTCGCCGCCGGCTGGCTGGGTTCGGTATTCGTGTCGCAGATCCGGTCGCGCAGCCGCGTGCCCGGCGACAGCGCGCTCGGCATCGTGCTCGCCGTCTTCTTCGGCTTCGGTCTCGTCCTGTTGACCTTCGTGCAGCGTCGTCCCGACGCCGCCCAGGCGGGTCTCGACCGCTTCCTGTTCGGCCAGGCGGCGACGCTCGTGGCCCGCGACGTGGGGGTGATCGCCGTGCTCGGCGGCCTCGCGCTGGCGATCCTCTCGTCGTTCTGGAAGGAATTCAAGCTCCTCACCTTCGATCCGGAGTTCGGCGCCTCGCTGGGCTTCCCGGTCGGCCGGCTCGATCTCGGGCTGACGACGATCCTCGTACTCGCGATCGTGATCGGCCTGCAGGCGGTCGGAGTGGTGCTGATGGCCGCACTCGTCGTGGCGCCGGCCGCGGCCGCCCGCCAGTGGACGGATTCGCTGGGTGCGATGGTCTCCCTGTCGGCCCTGTTCGGAGCGCTTTCGGGCATACTCGGCGCATTGTGGAGCGGCGGGACGGCCGGGCTCCCCACCGGTCCCGCGATCGTGCTGGCGGCGACGGCGATCGTAATCGTCTCCCTGCTCTTCGCTCCGCGGCGCGGCCTCATCTGGACGACGTGGCGACGCCGGAGGCAGCGCGGGAGGATTCGCGCCGACACGGTTCTCGCCGATCTCTACGCTCTCTACCGCCAGCACGGCTCGTTCGATCATGGACATCCGACGCCCGTGCTGGATGCGATGAGCGACGGTCCCGGCGGCGCCGCGCGGGTTCTTCCCGGGCTGGCCGAGGAGGGTTGGGCTCGCCGGCTGCCGGACGGGCGCTGGGCGATCACGGCCGACGGTCTCCGGCGGGCGGAAGATCTGCTGGCCCGGCTCGGTCGGACGGACGACCAATGAAACGGATCGCGGGGGAGGGCCGGTGAGCACGATCGAGCTCGAGGTCCAGCTGCTCGCCGTCGTGGTCGCCGTGGCCTG
>JARRPA010000395.1:0-3193 GCA_037383305.1 Gemmatimonadota bacterium
CACCGCCACGCGAAGCCTCGACAGCCTCTCGAACGGCTCTCGGGGGCGAGTTTGGCCTGTTACTTCTTCGGCACGTCCTGCTCGCGCGACGGGATCGGCGGATGTTGCGGCCAGGGACGCGGGTCCTTGCGAATGGCCTCCGTAACGATCTCCACCGCTTTTTCCAGCTGATCATCGTGGCCGGCTGCCATCCTGACCGGATCGAGCCAGACCTCCACGTCGGGCTGAACCCCCTCGTTCTCGACGATCCACTTTCCATCCGGCGTGTAGATCCGGTAGTCCGGGCAGGTCAGCATTCCTCCATCCACCATGCGGATGAACATCGAAACTCCGACCAGTCCTCCCCACGTCCGGGTCCCCACGATCGGTCCGAGGCCCAGCTCACGAAACTCCATCGGGAGCTCGTCACCGCCGGAGCCGGCATGGCGGTCGGTGATCATCACCATGTGGGCCCTGGTCAGCATCCATGGGGTCACCTGGTCGTGCGAGTTGCGCCGGGTCCAATAGGAAAGCGGCTTACGCGCCAGGCGCTCGAGCAGATTGTACGGGTCGAGACCTCCGCCGTTGAACCGACCATCGATCACCAGGCCCTTCTTCTGCGTCTGCCCGTAGTACTGGGCCGGGAAAATTTGCGCCGATCCCAAGTAGGTATCGGGCAGGTGGATGTAGCCGACGGTCCCGCCGGAGAGGCGATCCACGACCTGCCGATTGTGCTCCACCCAGTCGAGGTAGCGAAGTCTGTAGTCGCTGCGCAGCGCTTCGGTCCGGACAATACGGCTGTCAGTACCACTCGCGTTCGGTCCGACCTCGAGCTCCACCTGAGCCCCGCCCAAGCCCTGGAACGCGGCGTACACGTCGTGGTCACCGGACACCGGAACGCCGTTCACGGCCAGGATATAGTCGCCCTCGTGAACGTCGACTCCGGCACGCGCCAGGGGAGGTTCGATGCCTCGCGTCCACTCCGGCACACGGTAGATCTTCTGAATCCGGAACCGGTTCGACGACCTGTCGAGCTCGAAGTCTGCGCCCAGCACCCCGACACTAACTCTCTCCGCCTCGTGGTGGCCCGCCCCTCCGTACACGTAGGTGTGAGACGTCCCGAGCTCACTGATGAGCTCGCCCACCACGAAGGTGAGGTCCTGTCGGCAGGATGCACCCTCGATCAGGCGTCCATATTGGTCGCCGAGCGCCTTCCAGTCGAGCCCGCGCATGTTCTCGTCGTAGTAGAAGTCGCGCTCCATCCGCCAGCTTTCCCAGAAAATCTGGCGCCACTCGGCCTTGGGATCGAGCATCGTCTTGAGTCCCGAAAGATCGACCGCTTTGGCACTCTTCTCCGGTGCACCCACCTTCTGCAGCAGAACCTGGTTGCGCTGACGATACGCCACCCATCCCCCGTCGGGTGACAGGTCGTAGCCCGAAACGCCGGCCGCCACGGGCTCGGCCTTGCGCTGCTCGAAATCGAAGCGCTCGAGGGAGAACGGCCCGGGAGTCCGATACTCGAAACGGTTGAAGTCGCCCTCTTCGGCGTTGAGGACGAGCAGGCCTCCGTCAACCGCCGCGAGATGTCGGTAGTTGCCCTCAGACCCTCGAAATCCACTGTGACAGGGGAGACTCCTGCGCTCTGACCCTCGTGGGCCTTCTCGGACGCCCCTCCCGGTTCCCGCTTCGGCTGATCCGGCTTGGCCTCCGGCTCGTCATTTCTGAGCGGCAAGAGCGGAGGCGTCGCCTTGGCAAGACGCATGGCATACACGCCGGCGATCTTCTTGTAGACCATCTCCCACTCGAGATCGCAGAACGTGGGATCGAAACGGCGGTTGGACACGAACAGCAGGTACCGGCCGGTCCGATCGAAGACCGGACCGAAATCGCTGACGAGCCCGTCGGTGACTTGGTGGTTCGTGTCCTTGGCAACGTCGTACAGCCAGAGGTGGAACACCATGTCCGGACCCATCTTCGCGTACGCCAACCACTGACTGTCCGGCGACCAGTCGAAGTCGGAGATCTGCTTCTCGTCCAGGGAAACGTCCATCGACTGGAATTTGGCCTGGTCGACCTTCTTCTCCTGTCCGGTCGCAACATCGACCATCCAGAGGTTCAGTTCGGAATCCGCATAGGCCAACCGGGAGCCGTCGGGCGACCACCTCAAGGTGTGACGGTACCCCTTGGTGTGGTGCGTGAGCTGGCGCGCCGGCTTTTCACCCTTGGCATCCCGGATCCAGATCTCGTATTCCCCCGACGCATCCGAGAACCACGCCAGCCTGCTGCCGTCGGGCGACCAGACCGCCCGGCGCTCACGCGACCCCGAGCTGCGAGTCAGGTTGCGGACCGGACCATGCTCCCGGGGAAGGCTGAACACCTCACCTCTCGCCACGACGGCGACTCGCGCCCCGTCCGGTGAGCAGTCGACTGCGGTGATCGCTTCCGAGAGGTCCGCCATGTAGGGCCGGGCATCACGCGGGTCGGGTGTCACCTCGATGGGGATCTTGTGGGATTTCCCGGACGTCACGTCCAGCAGCCAGATCTCCCCGCCCAGCTCGTAGACGATTTCATGACCACTCCCCGATGGACGTCGGACGTCCCATTGAGTGTGATGAGTCAACTGCTTCAGCTCGCCCGTCGATGGCTCGAGACTCCAGATGTTCAGCCGGCCGTCCCGGTCAGAGGCGAAGTAGATCTGGTTCCCCAACCAGATCGGAATCCTGTCGGTCCCCTTGTAGGTCGTGAGTCGGCTGTCCTTCTGAGCCTCGAAGTCGAACAGCCACAAATCCTGCGCCGTGCCACCGTAGTAGCGCTTCCAGGTTCGATTCTCTCGAATGGTCCGCGTGTAGACGAGCCGCTTCCCGTCGGGCGAGAAGCTCCCGCGCGACGCCTCGTGGAGCGGAACCTGAGTCAAGCCCGATCCGTCGGGCCGAATTGTGAACAACCGCGCATAACGCTGGGCGCTGTTGCGGGCCGACGTGAACAGGATCTGGCCGTCCGGAGTCCACCCCACGACCTGGTTCAACCCGGACGGATCGAAGCTCAGACGTTTTACATCCGAACCGTCGATGCCCATCACGTACACATCCGGATTCCCGTCGATCTCGGCGGTGAAGGCAATCAGGGTTCCGTCAGGCGAGATCTTGGGATACCGCTCTTCACCTTCGTCCAGGGTCAGCCGCTGCGCGACCCCTCCCGAGACCGGGACACTCCA
>JARRPA010000396.1:0-2791 GCA_037383305.1 Gemmatimonadota bacterium
CCCCTGAATTTCACCCAACGGACTCCGGACTTCGGAGGTTCCGGTCTCGGCGCTCTTCTCATCATTCATGATCTGACATCTCCTCATTCGAGTGCACCGGCGGAGGGGGGCAAGAGCCATGCCCCGGAACATCTGCCGTTTCGGCAGGACCTCCGCCGGCTCGACGACTGCCGGCCGCGCGTTCACTCCATGTTCGGCCCGAACAGCAGGACGTTCGTGAACAGCACGAACTGAGAGGGCCACATCAGCCGGAACAGCGGATCGTCCGCGAACAGAATGAGCCGGCCACGCGCCACACGAACCGACGCCAGCCACGCGGTACCCCCCAGTTCGTCGAGCTTCGACTCGCTCACGACCCCTGATACTGCCTGCACTCCGGGCTCGAGGGCCAGCACCGTCTCGAATTTCCCGGACGGCTCGAAGAGGATGTCGGCCAGATGAAGGACGAACATCCGGCGCTCGAAATTCCCTAGGCCCGCCCCCCAGGCCAGGGGATGTGCGGGATCGGGGCGGACCGGGAGTACCACGCCGTTCACCGACCGGTCCCACAGGTCCGCGCGGCGCTCCTCCCGCGTGCGCAGCGCGGCGGTGCGGAGGCCCTCCTCGTCCAGCGAGTCGGCCGCGGCCGCACGCACCTCGACGTCCGAAAGCGACTGGCTCGCCCAGCGGGCGGACCCGGCGAAGGTCACGAGGGTTCCGCCTCGCTCCATCCACGACCGCAGAGCCTCCGCTGCGCGCTCATCCACGACGCGACCCGGCCGACCGTCCGGAAGAACGAGCACATCCCAATCCGACAGGTCGAGGCGCGAGATCGCCCCGAGTTCCAGTGCATCGAAGGGAATGCGGGCCATGGTCTCGAGGAAGTGCCAGGCAGAGCCAAAACTGGTCGCCCAGGTCCCCTGGCCGCGGAACACGCCGATCCGAGGAGCCCGCAATCCAAAGGAGAGGGACGTTCCGAGGTCCCGCCCTTCCTCGGTCCACCCCGTCTCGACGGGGACGGCGTACGGCTCGAGCCCCGTGGTCCGTAACCGTTCCGCCGCCTCCGGATCGGCATGGAGGAACCGAGTTCCGGCAGGCCAGCGACGGCCTTCGAGCTCGAACTCTCCCTCGAGAGCCCGCGCCCTGCCGCCTTCCTTCAGCCATGCTACGAGCGGCCCGGTGCTCTGCCAGGCGGGAGCCACGAGCCAGCCGAACGGCGTGGCAGGCGAACGGACCGGCGCGGCGGCCGCCAGATACAGACTGTCGACCGGGGAAAACACGGCGCCGCCGATCCGTGCGCCGGTGGTATGCGCCTCGACCCCGTACGCGTACGGCAGAGACCAGGCCGTGATGTCGTACGTGCGATTGGGGCCCCCGGTCGGGTGCGGGACGTCCGGCTGCAACAGGGTGCGGGCCAGCCGTCCGCGTCTCTGGTCGACACGAACCCGCAACGTGCCTTCGGGAAAGTCGGATCGTACAGAAAAGCCCGGGTGTGGCTCGGAGCGCACCTCGAAGGAAACATTGGAGCGCTCCACCTCGATGCCCTGCCGAAGCAGCGCTTCCACCAGTTCCGAGATGACGACTTCGCCCTCGTCGGGCACGAGAAGAAAATCAGCCGCTTCCTCACTCCGCGTTGAGTGGAATCGCGCCAGGTCCTCCAGCAGCCCGGTCTTCCCCGCCGCCGCCGTTCGCAGCGTCGTGAGCCCCGCGACTCGATGTCGCCCCACCTGCCTGCTCATAGGTCATTCCGATCGAGCCGACCAGGCTCGGCCAGCTGTCGCCATATCCCGGGTAGAAGAGATCGAATTGCTCGGCGGTGAAGTACAGCCAGCGACGCCGGTCGAATTCGCGCGCGTTGGCTCGACCGAACCTCTCCGCCCACCGGGCCGTCGACTCGGGATACAGGGGGCTGACCGGTGCAGCCGCCGGAAAGAAGAAGTAGCTGCTTTCGTGCCCCATTTCGTGGAAGTCCACGTGGACGGCCGGGCTCCACCGATCGAATTGCGCGATCCTCGCCCGGGTCTCGGACTGGGAGGCCCAGATCCAGTCCCGGTTGAGATCGAACAGGAAGTGATTGAAGCGGCCTCCGGGCCAGGGCTGCATGTGCTCGGCCGACGACACCTCCGGATTCGGCTCCGCGCCACGCACGGATCGATACCAATTCACGTACCGATCGCGACCGTCCGGATTGGCGACCGGATCGATGACGACGATCAGCGAATCGAGCAGTGCATCCAGCCCGTCCCTTCCCGTTGCAAGGTCCCATGCCGTCCACAGCGCCGCCTCGGACGACGAGCTTTCGTCTCCGTGAATTCCATACGTCAGCCAGACCACCGCCCGTGTTTCGCGCGCGACCGCCCGGG
This sequence comes from Gemmatimonadota bacterium, assembly GCA_037383305.1. GTDB lineage: Bacteria > Gemmatimonadota > Gemmatimonadetes > Palauibacterales > Palauibacteraceae > Carthagonibacter. The sequence continues at coordinate 2,343 of JARRPA010000396.1, forward strand.
CTCGCTCTTCGCTCAGCGCCGGATCGGTCAGCTGTCGAAGGCGGGCCAGATCCGGCTCGTAATCCTCCAGGACCCCCGTACGTCCGATCACGAGCAGCAGCAGCGGACGACCTTCGGGCGTGGCACCGTATCGAAGCAGGCTCACCCGGGAAGAGGCGGCGGCGAGGGCGGCGGCGTAGGACTCGATCCCACGCACGCTCGTGAACTCTCCTCCCGCCGGATATCCCAGGAACTCTTCGGGAGAGGGCGGGGGCGACTGAGCCGCGGCGATTCCGGGAACGCGGGCCGTCGCGATGGCGAGGAACAGCAGGCCGGTCACGGAAGAACGCCCGGTGGTCACCGGTCTTCTCAACCGCCTGATACTGAATCGACTGGACATTCGAATGCGGTCGGTCTCGAGGAAGTGTGGGAGCCACGGGCCATGACCGGCTACGAGGCGGGAACCTAGC
>JARRPA010000397.1:0-2171 GCA_037383305.1 Gemmatimonadota bacterium
AGCGGCTTGTCCCCCTGAATCGTTCTCCGAATGACAGGTGACGCAGATCGCGCCCTCTTCGAGGCCGAGCAGGGAATCATTGGCCGGCTCGATGTCGTGGTTTCCGTGACAGGTCGCGCAGCCCGGCATTCCCAGACTCGCGAAGATCTGCGAGTGGCGGCTCTCGGCATACTGGTCGGCCATCCTCGCGTGGCACTGACCGCAGACGTTGCCCACCCATGAGAGTCCCGGCGGAGCTGCACCGTGATTCCCGTGGCAGTCGTTGCAGGTCGGAGCCGACAGGTCTCCACCCTCCATCATCGCTGCATAGTGCACGGACCGGGCGTACTTTTCGCCCGGGTCGGCGGGGATCTCGTACACGGCCATTCGATCCGGATCGTCGTGACACCTGCCACAGGTCGCGGCTACCCGTGTCGGGTGTACGCTGGAATTCGGATCGAATGCGGGCAACATTTCATGCGGAATGTGACAGTCCGAACAGGTCGCGACCGCCGTGTCCCCCACAGCCGCGAGACGCTGACCGTGCCTCGACGACCAGTACTCCGTCACCTGGTCCACGCGCAGGGAGGGATTGTACTGGCGCATGAACGCGGCATCCGAATGACAGCGGCCGCACACCTCGATGACGGTCCGACCGACCGGTCTCCCCAGGAAGCCGAGTTCCGGATCCATGCTTCCGAGTCCGGCGATCGACGCGTCGCCTCCGTGGCAGTCGACGCACCTGACACCGACTCCGGCGTGCACATCGGACTCGTATTTGCTGACCGGGCCCGCCAGTTCCTCCGAGTCCAGCGCCCGGTGGCAACTCACGCACATGTCGGCCGACTCCTGAGCTTCGAGGCCCGGTGAGCCGGGCAGAGCCAGCCAGAACGGGATACAGATCCAGGCAGTCCGGTTCCAGTTCATCGAGAACCTGCTCCGAGGAATTCGAGTAGGTCGATCATCTCATTGCGATCCAGACGCGGCCAGTCCTGCGGAATCGTCTCGCCGGGGTCGAGGGTGCGCGCGTGATTCCACAATACCGCGAGACGTGCCGCCATCTCCGGGTACGGGGAGATGGTGGACAGGTCACTGCTTCGTGCTCCCTCTTCTCCCCAGCCGTGGCATCGAAGACAACCGCTCAGCATGATCACCCTCCGCCCACGGGCCGAATTGCCGGAGGACGCGAAGTATCCGATAGATTGCAGATACGCCGAGACATCGGCCATTTCACCCGGCTCGAAGCTCGGCGGCTCGCCGCCGCGAGCGGCAAACGCGGCCCGCATCATCGGCCCCTTGTTCCATAGCGCTGCGAGAAACGCCCCTTCGGTCTGCCTCTGGTTTCGTCCGGCGAGTTCGGGAGCCGTACCCGCTCCACGCCCCCCGATCCTGTGACACGTCAGACACCCCTTACGCTCCACGACCTTCTTGCCGCGCTGCGGGTCCCCCGGGAGGACCCACGCATCGGCATTGGAGAGGTGTTCCTCCCCGGGAGCGGATGCAATCAGGAATGCCTCGAGATCGGCCAGGTCCGACGCGGAAAGCCTCGGATACTCTAGGTTCTGCTCCTTCATCTTCGGAATCATCGAACCCGAGTGATTCCAGAGTCCTGCAGCCAGACCGTGGGGAGTGCGGAGGTAAGGAATCCGGTCCAGTGCCGGTCCGATGACGCCCCCGGCGCTTCCGACCCGATGGCACCTGATGCAGCCGGACTCGCGCTCCCCGAACACCCGGGCACCCGCGATGGCGCTCTGTGCAGCGGCCGAGGGCTCCTGCGCCGAGAGAGCAGCGGCAGCCGCCAGGAAGAGTGGGAGGACAGCGGCAATCACCCCGGTTCTTACATGATCGGCGGAATCGAGAGTTCTGTTCGACCGGTCAGGCATTCGGATCCGTCCGCGTCACAGAGGCAGGTCTGCCGAAGCTCCGAGAAAGGCGAGGGCTCCGGTTGCGGCCTGCTTGAACCGCTCTGCAATCATGTGAGTCGGTGCCTGGTGAATACGTATCGAGAAACATACTAGATCGCGGGCAGGGTCGATGCGAGAGCAATCCGAGAATCGCTCGTCGCTTCCCGTGTCCGGTGTTGAAGTAGCCTCCGGTGAGGTGCGCCGATACTTTCTGTCGCCGGCAGCTCATGGAGCGATGGCGGCACGAGGTCGGGCCCGCGCACCCATGATCGGCTGTAATCTCAATCC
>JARRPA010000398.1:0-1696 GCA_037383305.1 Gemmatimonadota bacterium
CTGGCGAACCGTGGATCCTGGCCTCTTCTGGCGCGGGGGAGCGTCGAGATCGTCGATCTGGACGGTGTCAGTGCGGAAACGGCACGGATCGAGCGAACCACCGTCCTGCCGAATCGCACCCGGATGATCGAAGTCCCGCTCGGCGTCCCGCTCGAACCCGGTCGATATGTGGCTGTTTCCCTGATCGACCTCGGCGAAGAGGAACTGATCGGCGCCCAGGTAGCTTTTCGGGTCGAGGGAGGATGATGCCGTGGAGCTCCTCATGCGGCGTCTCCTCGGGCGGCGCTGGCCGACCGCGGCTCTCGCGGCGACCGTTCTGACCCTCAGCGGAGCCACGGGCCTGAATGCTCAGGGCTGTGCCTCCGGCTCAGGCCGGTACACGCTGCGGGTACAACCTCAGCTCGTGGTCTTTCCGATTCCGACCCTGGCGGATTTCGAGACCGGTTGGATCGCGTCGGCTCCCGTGTCCATCCGCGTCCGGCCTCGCGGCAAGGCGAATTTCGGCTGGGTCCTGTGCGTACGGTCCGACGATCCGGACATGGGTGGCTACGGCAAGCCGATCTCCGACCTGGAGTGGCGTGCTGCGGGCCAGTCCGCGTGGCAGGCGATGAACGGCGCGAATCAGCTGATCTCGACTGGTTACAAGGGCGACGATGTAGACGTGGAGCTGAGGGTGCGACTCGACTTCAATCGGGACGTTCCCGATACTTACTCGGCGGTCGTAGTCTTCGAGACCGCTGGTCTCTGATCTCGAATGTCAGGACTGCTGACCACCCGGCAACGCGGCACATTTCTGGGGGCGATCTCCGTCTGGATGGCGGCGGCGATGGCGCCCGGAGTCCTCGCGCAGCAGCCGTCCGCCCGGTCCGGCGAGATCCAGTTCGAAGCCGGGGCCGTCGCCACGGTACCGGTGGTGGTTCCGGAAGAGTACGCCCGGCGTCAGCTCAGCGATGCGGACTCGGGAGAGATCCTCCTCAACTACTCTGTCGGTCTGACCCCGGGGTTCAGGTTGATCGGAGATCGAAACGGGTCGATCTCATGGCGTGATGGCGAGCGTGCCGTTCTGCTTCTCACGATTCAACTTCCGCCGACGGCGCCCGGCGGAAAGACCAACGTCGGCTCGGTCCAGTTCGCGGACGGCGAGAATCTCGGACCCCAGGTGGCCGTTGCCGTCAACGTGGCGCACACCCGCGAATTCGAAATCGCCGCCAGATCGGCGGCGGTCTCCGTGGAGCCGGGAAGCGACCTCGAGATCGAGTACGAGCTGCACGGATCGGGAAATGTGGGAGACACAGTGATGATCTCCCTCGAGCCCGGTCCGGGGTTCGACCCTTCCACCGAAATACAGTCCTTGTGGCTGCCCGCTTTCGGCAGCAGGTCGGGCCGGATCATGGCTCGGGTCGCGCCGGACGCGGAACCCGGTTCCGAATTGCATCTGCGGGTCCTGGGCCGGAACGGCGAGCGCCAGGAGAAGGCCACGGTCAGAGTCTTCGTACGCGGACCTGAAGGCCTCCTTCCCGGTCTCGCGCAGGTTCCTGCCTCCATATTCCTCGGATCCACGCTCACGTCCGTCGGGGGGCAGACCTCGAACGATCCGCTGTTCGGCATATCGGGCCGAGGCGAAGTCGCGCGCAACACCGAGGTTCTCTTCTCCTTCCGATCGGGCGACAGTCGATCCAGTTCCTTTGTCTTCCAG
>JARRPA010000399.1:0-1692 GCA_037383305.1 Gemmatimonadota bacterium
CCGGCTCACGCCCGCCCGTTCGTCGGCCATCCCGACAAGGTCCAGGTTGTCGAGATCTGCTCCCGCTGCCACGCCGATCCGGACCAGATGCGCCAGTACGGACTTCCCGCCGACCAGCTCGCCGAGCTCAGAACGAGTCGTCACGGCCAGTTGCTCGAAATGGGCAACCAGGATGCTCCCACCTGCTCCGACTGCCACGATCCTCATACGACGCTTCCGTCCAGCGACGCCAGAAGCGCGACGTTTCCGACGAATATTCCCCGAACGTGCAGTCGCTGTCATTCGAGTTCCGGGATGATGGAGACGTACGGGCTGGAGGTTTACCAGTTCGATGAGTACAGATCGAGCGCGCATGGCAGAGCGGTTTTCCAGGACGGGAACTTCGCGGCGCCGAGCTGCATCGGATGCCACGGGTCGCACGCCGCTCTTCCGCCGGACGTGGGCGAGATCACGAACGTCTGCGGAAGATGCCATGTGGATGTCCGGCATGCGCTGGCGGCCGGGCCCCACGGCCCATCGGGCGATGCAGGGAGCGTCGCGCTGGGCTGCACAGCCTGTCACACGAACCACGGAACGGAGAAGGTCGCGTCAGATCGGATATCGGAGACCTGCAACCGGTGCCACCAGTCGGATGACGAGGTGACTCAGCTGGGCGAGCAGATCGAGCAGGGAGCTCTTCGGGCCGAACGCCAGATGGAGTCAGCTCGCGAAGCGATCGAGGAGCTGGCCATGTCGGGTCGCGAGACGTCCGATGCCCGCTTCCGTTATCGGAGCGCCCTCACAGAATTCAACCAGATCGCACAGGTGCAGCACAGCCTCGATGTGGGGAGACTCACCGACCTGGAACTGGAGGTGTCGTCGATAGCGAAGGGCATAGAGGCGTCTGCCGAGGTGGCTGCCGAGCATCGCTGGGAACACCGGTTGCTGCTTGTGCCGCTGTGGTTCTTTGCCCTGTCGATCGCGGCGCTCGCATTCTTCCGACTGCGCAGAGCCTAACGAGGAGAGCGGTTCGTCGATGTCGATTCGACAGAAGTTCCGCCCGCGCGGCGGAAAGACGATGAAGATCGTCGTCCAGGTCGGAATCCTGCTCGTGATAGTCGCGAGCCTCGGAACGGTGGGGTTCATCGAGTACAGCGCTCAACCGGCGTTCTGTACGAACTGTCATAACATGACGCCTTACTACGAATCCTGGGCCACCTCGTCACACAACCAGGTTCCGTGCATCAGGTGTCATTATGCTCCGGGCATCAAGGCCGAGGCGATGGGGAAACTGGCCGCGGCCAACCAGGTCGTGAAGTACGTCACGGGGGCGTACGGAACGAAGCCGTGGGCGGAGATTGAAGACGCGGCATGCCTGAGGTCGGGGTGTCATACGGAACGAAAACTGGAAGGAGAGGTCACGTTCGGCGCAGTGCAGTTCGACCACGCCAGCCACCTAGGCGAGCTGAGACGGGGGAAGCAGCTCCGCTGCACGAGCTGCCATTCGCAGATGGTGCAGGGCGATCACGTCGCCGTCACTGCCTCGACCTGCTTCCTGTGTCACTTCAAGGACCGGCCGGAGGGAGATCCGATCGCAGGCTGCACGGGATGTCACGCGGCTCCGCCCCGGGTTCTGACCTCAGCCGGGATCGTCGTGAACCACCCGCAATACGTCGCGGACATGGTCTCGTGCGTTTCATGCCACGAACAGGT
>JARRPA010000399.1:1731-2614 GCA_037383305.1 Gemmatimonadota bacterium
GCAGGCGACGGGAGTGCCGATGTGTCCCGGTGCTACGGGTGCCACAACGAACCCGAGCGACTCGATGAGTATGAGAATACCACACTGGTGCACCGGGTTCACCTCAGCGAGCACAACATCGAATGCGCGCAGTGCCACCTGCCGATCGAGCACCGGCTCGTGGAACTCCGCGAGACGTTCGAGCTCGATTGCGGGTCCTGTCATCAGAGAACGCACGAAGCGCAGCGCCGGCTCTACAGCGGTATTGGAGGTCACGGAGCCGAGGACTCGCCGAGCGCCATGTTCCTCGCCCGGGTCTCGTGCGGGAGCTGTCATGGCCTCGCCCGTGATGTGGAGGGACACGAACAGGTTCAGCAGGCCGGCGAAGCCACCTGCATGTCCTGCCACGGAATCGAATACGCCAACATCCTCCCGTCGTGGCAGGCGGAAATGGAGGATCGGCTCACACGGGTCGAGCAGGTGGTTCGACAGGCGCAAGCCGCGCCGCGAACCGGCTCGCTGGAAAGTCGAGCGCAGTCCGACAGTCTGCTCCGGCTGGCGAAGGAAAACATCGAGCTCGTACGCGTCGGACGGGGCGCTCACAACATCGTGTTTGCCGACGAGCTTCTCCGCGCATCGCTGGATCTTAGCCAACAGGCGGTCGCCGCGGGCGGACTCGAATTCACAATGCCGGCGGTGAACATAGGGCCCGCGGTGGGAGAAGATGTGTGCCTCCGCTGTCACCTCGGTATCGAAACTCAGAGCGGAGCGTGGGATGGAGGGCCGTTCTCCCACGGACCGCACGTAGAGAAGTCGTCGCTCCCCTGTTCCGTCTGTCACACCCCGCTCGACGAGCATGGCGCTGCGCTTCGTGCGTTCTCTGATGACAGGACCCGCAATAGAG
>JARRPA010000399.1:2689-3352 GCA_037383305.1 Gemmatimonadota bacterium
GCCACCACGGCCTGGGTGATTCCGTCCCCTGCGCACGATGTCACGCCGGCGGGACGGGTGTCCCGGCTGGGCCGATCCAGCGACCGGAGGGTGCGTTCCTGCATTCCACCCACCTCGCAGCGAAGCTGACCTGTTCGACCTGTCACGACAGGGCGACCAACAGCGCGAAGGGGGTGCAGTGCATGACCTGTCACGAGTCCCACCATCGCCCGGAAGCAGAGTGCACGTCATGCCATCGGGAAGCGATCAAAGACGGCCATCCACCGGAAGCGCATGGCAACTGCGCGGCGTGCCACGGGGACAAGCTGTCGTGGCTGGGAGAATGGACCCGAGAGGCGTGCCAGGTCTGTCACCGCGATCGCGAAGAGCACTACGTCGACGGCAACTGTGTCACGTGCCATGCTCAGCCGGATCCTCCCGGCGTCACGCCGGCGGCAACGGGCGGTCGTTGAGGGAGGCTCGCAGGTCAGCATGAGCGATCAAGCACTCTTGGTCGTGATCGTAACACTCGCCGTGCTGGCGTTCGGAGTAGGAATCTGGGTCGGCCTCGGATACCCGGGCCTGTACGACAAGTACGAATCGACCGGCAAGGCGCCCCGCGCGACCCCCTTCGAGATGCTGATGGATTGGGTCGTTCGACGGTTCGACCGCTGATGCGGGACA
>JARRPA010000400.1:0-2703 GCA_037383305.1 Gemmatimonadota bacterium
CTATATAGCAGCTGTCGGCGTTGATATCGAAATAGACGTGGTATTTTCGCCTTTTTTCCAAGGCGAGTTTTATTTCCCCTGCCGGCACTCGCGCCTCCCTGTACTCGAAATCTCTGCAGAGTCCGCTGAGCCGAAGGTCCCAATCGTCGAAATTCCCTACCCACATACCCGTCAGATCGATACCCGCCCTGTACTGATCGATGTTGAAATACGGAAATATCGTATCCCCCGGATCACACTTGGCGTCGAGAAAGAACTTGAACTCTTTTTCGCCGACCAGTATTCCGCGCAGACCGATATCATGAGTGTCGGAGATAAGCCGCATCCTTCTGGCAACAAGGGTATCAGCCCTTCGCACCCCGCTTATAACCGTGAGAAATTCGCTGGATCTCATCCTTGCCTCGATCGAAGCGGCCGGATACCGACCGGGGGAGGACGTGGCACTGGCTCTCGACTCCGCGGCGACGGAGCTGTTCGACCGCGCGAACGGAGCGTATGATTTTTCCGCGTCCGGGGAAGGTCGGAAATCTCCCGAGGAGCTGGTGGAGATGTACGCCGAATGGCTCGATCGCTATCCGATCGTCTCGATCGAGGATGGTCTGGACGAGGACGACTGGGCGGGATGGAAGCTGCTCACCGAGCGGATCGGAGACCGGGTCCAGCTGGTCGGCGACGATATCTTCGTGACCAACGTCGATCGCCTGAAGCGGGGGATAGATGAGGGCGTGGCCAACTCGATCCTGATCAAGCTGAACCAGATCGGCACGGTGACGGAGACTCTGGAAGCGATTCGCACCGCGGCCGAAGCCGGATACACGAGCGTCATCTCCCACCGCAGTGGCGAGACCGAGGACACCTTCATCGCCGATCTGGCCGTGGCGACGAATGCCGGACAGATCAAGACGGGGTCCGCCTGTCGATCGGAGAGGGTCGCGAAGTACAATCGGTTGCTCCGGATCGAAGAGCGGCTGGGCGATGCCGCCGTGTATCCCGGAAGGGGCGCGTATGCCTGAGCGCGCCGGCCGGCTGGGATTCCAGACCCTGCTGCTGCTGCTCTGGGTCGGTGCCGCCTACCACATGGTGTTCGGGGGGATGTACAGCATCTTCGATGTCAGGAGCCTCGAGGAGCAGCGCGATTCCGCGACCGCACGCATCGACGGACTGATCGCACGGACCGATTCCCTCGTCCACCGTGGCGACAGCCTCGCAGCGGTGCCCGCGGCGATCGAGCGGGTCGCGCGAGAGAAGTATGGCCTGCTTCGGGACGGCGAGCTTCTGGTGCGGTTCCGTGCCCGCCCGGAGGCGCCCGAGGCGCTTGACGACTGAGGACGCCCTCTCTACAATGGCCCGCCCCTTCAGCGGCGTACGATTCGGCAGGGTAGCTCAGTTGGTCAGAGCGGGGGACTCATAAGCCCTAGGTCGCGGGTTCGAATCCCGCCCCTGCCACTCTCCCCGGCACCACCTAAAGGCGGACTTCGAGTCGGAATCCAGGAAATCGCGGGCGCCTCGCAAGGACTGCGCGGAACCTGCGAACCTGTCGGGCGTTTCCAATAGGGAACGCTTGACGGGAGGATGATGTGCCCTGGATTCAGAGAATTCGCGTACCGGCCGATGCCGAGATCACGCCCTACAGTACATGGCTGAACCGTCGACACTTCATCGGTCGGTCGGCCAAGGCAGCCGTGGCTGGTCACCCGGAAAGCGGTAGGCTGCGAACAGGGAGAGCCGCTCGTGGATTCGAGCGGAGTCGGTTGATCCGTATTCGCTAATTTCTCCCCGCGGCAGCCTCCCGTACCCGTGATCGGATTGGATCAGGATGATCGGGTCCACATCGGAGTTCTCCAGAATCTGCCGTACCATCTCCAATACCAGTCGGTTGGTGCATTCGACCTGATCCGCATACAGGCGGCGGATCGTTCTCTCCTCTTCCTCTTCGAAGTCTTTGGGCCATACTGGCTGGATTGGCACGCAGTCGGCGTCCAGGCGAAAGGGCTCGTGGGGCAGCAGAATGTGAGCGAAGATGAAATCCGGAGTCGAATCCGATGCCACCCGCGCGATGGCACCGAACTGTTCCTTGGTCGCAGCCGATCCCTCCGGGCTCACCGACCATGCGTCCTCGAAGCATCTCACCGCAGAACACACACCAAAGCCGATCGGCGTCAGAACGGTCAATGACAGGAAGTAACGTTCAAATTCGCCCGAGAGTCGGTCAGGGATCTGGCGGTCCGCCAGTCGATTTCTGGAGAGAGGTGGGAACATCGACCGGAAGAACACGAACTTGTATCCGAGCGCCTGAAGTTCTCTGGCAGTGAGATTGTCCTCGAGCAACGCGTATACGTCTTTCCGGTTCGCCGATCGGCGCGGGAGCTTCGGGACCACGACGTCGAGATAATTCCAGTTCAACATCGCCGTCAGAGCCAGAAACGTGGCCGTGTAGTTCGCCCTCGCCCGCCGGGGGATCTGGAAGCCGAAGTCCTGCAGATTCCTCTCGAATTCGGAATTGTCGAAGTCGTAGATCTCACGCAAATGGTCGCTGCGGGAGTATGCGTCGAGGACGACGAGATATATGTCGGGACGACGGCCGAATCGAGCGTCGTATTCAGCCGGTGGGGAAGTCGAGGAGGCGGACGTCTCTTGGAGGGCCTGCGGGCTCCCGATCGCGCGCGCTACCGCCACGGACGTCAGAACGGCTGCGACCACCAG
>JARRPA010000401.1:0-1662 GCA_037383305.1 Gemmatimonadota bacterium
CGCCGAAGCGGTCACCGCGGGTCGGCTCGCCTTCCGGGGTTTGCCCTGCGCGAAGGCGGACCCCGGGATGGCCAGACAGAGGGCCGCGCCCAGCACGAGGCGCACCCGGAGGCTACGATTTGCAGTCATTTCGATCCCGCTCCAGCCAGAAGTCCGCGACGAACCGGCGGCGGTTCGCCCTTCGGCGAGATATCGAGCAGCAATCGTGCCATGCAGCCGCGATCCGGCGGCTCACTTCACCTCGAACTCCACTTTCATCCCGTGATCCGTGTGCGGCGCACCGTCGCCCGCGTCCGGCACGAAACAGGTCGCCGCGTAATGGCCGGCCGGGAGATCGAGCTCGACGAGGTTCTCGACCCCGGGCGCGATCCCGGCCACGCCGCCCACGACCTCGCCCGGAGGCGGCCCCTCCATGTTGAATACCCACGCGATCAGATCGTCGACATGCGCCCCTTCACCGAGTCGCCACAGGACGACCTCGTGCGTCTGTGGTGAGCTGTTGGTGAACAGGACGTTCTGCTTCCCCGGATGGAGCGGCGACTGGAACACGAAGGCGTAATCGACGAGGTCGACCGTGAGGTCGGCCTTCGGCATCTCGACCGGCCCGGCTGCGGACTCTTCGACGACGAACTCCTTCGCCATTCCTTTGGCCAGGTGGGAGATCCCATCCGGGCTCGGAACGTGGCACACGAACGCGTACCGCCCCGGTATCATGTCGATGGTGGCGTTGCTCACCGCACCGGGCTCCATCATCACCATCGGTCCGCCCATGTCGACGGCCCAGTCGGGGTTCTTCCCGCGGTCGCCCTCCACGGCCGCCAGGTAATCATCCAGATCGTGCCCGCCGTCGAATCGTATCAGCCATGCGTGGTGGGGCTCCGGACCTTCGTTCCTCAGCTCGAAGGTCACGGCGCCCGCGGGAACCCGGGCGGGCAGGTCGAATTCGAAGTCCCGTGACACGATCTGGACGACGGGAGGATCGGGCTCCCCTGCGTCCGCGATCGATGGCGAGGGGTCGATCGGTCCCGCCAATCCGGTGAGCGCCATCATAAGTGCGAGCATGACACCCAGCCCTCTTTCCTTGCGTGAACTCGGCCGTCCCGACTCGATCCGCTGTGAACGGTCGGTCGCGCCGCTGCATTCAACAGATGCCGGAATCTCGTGAAAATGGAAGCCCGGACACGCCACGTGAACGGATGCGTTCTGGCTTTGTCCACCAACTCGATTCATATTTCGACCCGGTGAGAGGCTTCTTCCACCCCCGCACGATATGAACGGAGGCAGGGCGTTGTCGGGAATCGTCGCAGGAAATGACGTGTGATGGCTGACACTCGTGATGGGAGACCCCGCTTCTATCCGGAGCCGGCCAGCGACGGCGTCGTAGTCCTTCTGTCTCTTGCGACGGCCGCAGCGGGCGTGGCCACCGTCTACTTCTGGAGCGGTCCGCTCGCGATCGCGACGCTCGTGACCGGCACCTACGTGCTCCATCTCCTGGGACTGCGCCGGTCGGCCCGGGACGCGACGGTCGCCCTGAACGAGGAGGCGCGGCGCGAAGGATACGTGCTGAAGCAGGAGTACGAGAGCAAGCTCCTGGAAGTGGCTCGCCTCGAGCCCGAGCTGGAGAGGGAGCGGGCGAGACTCCAGCAGCAGTGGGACCACCTC
>JARRPA010000402.1:0-1655 GCA_037383305.1 Gemmatimonadota bacterium
ATGCTGACCGCGGGCCACTCCGACTCATCGATCGTCCGATCACCGGCGTCCGGCGGTGCGTCATCCGGCGGAGGCGCGAGCCGACGCAGGATCAGCGGATAGGCGACGTATGCATAGACGAACAGCGCCGGGGGAAGCAGGACGAGGGCGATCGCGAATCCGGTCATGACCCGATGTCCCGGTAGAGTTCGACGTGCGCCTCCACCCAGGCCTCGGGGGCATAACGGGTGCGGAGGCGCTGAAGAGCGAGCTCCGCCCGACGACGCGCTTCACCGGTCGCGGCGAAACACGTGTCCAGGGCCCGGGCGAGCGCCCCGGGCTCCCCGGGTGGCACCAGCAGCGCGACCGACCCGGTCAGCACGTCGGGGACACCGCCGACGCTCGTGGCGACGATGGGGATCTCCGCCGCCATCGCCTCGAACAAGACCATCGGCGTTCCTTCCGTTCGGGAACTGAGGAGAAACAGATCGAAGGCCGGGAAGAAGTCCGCGGCATGGTCGATCGCGCCATGCCCGCGTACGCGATGTCCCAGCCCTTCCGCTTCGGCGCGCGCCTGACGCTCCGTCCGCATTCGCCCCTCGCCGACGAAATGAAGCTGAATCTCCTCGTCTGCGGTGCGCGCCAGCGCCTCGAGCGCCACATCCGGTCCCTTCTCGGCAGAGAGCCGGCCGGTCCACCCCGCGACTTTCGCCTCCGCCGGAATTCCGAGCCGGCTCCGGGCCTCCTCGCGGGTCATCGCCGGCACGCTTCTCCGCCAGGCGTTCGGAATCAGCCGGATCTTCGAGCGATCCACGCCACGCTCCCGTATCGCGCGCACCAGCGGCTCGGAAACGGCGATGACGGCCTCTCCGTGCCGCCACGCCCTCGCCTGCAGTCTCTCGTACAGCCGGTTCTTCCACCCGCCACCGGTGAAGCCGTGCGCCGTGGAGACGAACCTGCAGTCCGTCCCGCGGCGGGCGAAGGAACCGACGACATCCGTCCGGTACCCGTGCGAATGCAGGATCGTGGCGCCGGCATCGACGATCGCCGCGCGGACCGCACGCGCTTCCTCCCGGTAGGCCCGGGGCGGAAGGATGACCGATCGGAGCGCGACGCCTCGCTCGGCGAGAGTGCGCACGAACGGATGGGAATCGGGGTCCGTGCCTCGATCGAGCACGGCGAGGACCTCGACCGCGTGGCCGGCCTCGTGGAGAGCCGTCGACAGGTCCGCCACCACGGTCTCCCGACCCCCGTGGGGCCCGGGTGCCGTGATCTGCAGAATTCTCTGGAGCGCTGGCGTCACCGGTGTTCGCCGGGTTCGAGAATCGTGTTCAGAATTCGCTGCACGAAGCTCGGAAGTCGCGGGAGGCTCTCACGCAGTACCGAGAGCAACGGATCCGGTCGGACTCCCACAGGGAATGTACGAAGCCCGATGTAGGTCGCCACCGCGCAGACCAGGATCAGCAGCACGAGGATCGGCAAGTGCGGTAGCCCGATCGCCTCGAGCACCAGGCGGCCGACGATCGCGGCGAAGCCGACTTCGACCCCGATCAGCAGGCCCGGCACGTGGGCGCGACCGAACCGGGACCAGGAGAGGTCGAGGCTGCGCAGGGCGAGGCCCGACATCAGTATATACATGACAGCATGCGCGGCCGTCACGGCCACGGCCACGCCGG
>JARRPA010000403.1:0-2904 GCA_037383305.1 Gemmatimonadota bacterium
CGGCGCTCCTCCTCCTTATCGGAGCTGTCTACCTTCTCTACCGTCATTTCATCGACTGGAGGATCCCGGCGGCATACGTGGGGAGCGTGGCCGTGCTCGGATGGGCGTTCGGCGGCCCGGCCGGGTTCTTCACCGCGGATCAACTGGTGAAGAGCCAGGAGGTCGAGGCATCGATCGATCTCTTCGAGCGCTGGCCCACCCCGTTCGGTCTGGTCCGCGAGGGGGTCGCACCCGACCACCAGTCGATCAAGGCCGTCACACGAATCTTCGAGAGGGTCCTCGCGCATCCGCGCGTGCGGCTGTTCGGGAACGTGCAATTCGGCGAGGACGTGACCCGCGAAGAGCTTCAGGCGCTGTACGATCAGGTAGTCTATGCCGTGGGCGCCCAGACCGACCGCCGAATGGGCATCCCCGGCGAGGATCTCGTCGGCAGCTGGCCGGCGACCGACTTCGTCCGCTGGTACAACGGCCAGCCCGAATGCGTGGACCTCGAGTTCGACCTCGGCGTCGAGCGGGCCGTGGTGATCGGCAATGGAAACGTGGCCGTCGACGTCGCCCGCATCCTCCTCTCCTCTCCCGATGTTCTGGCGAAGACCGACATCGCCGAGCACGCACTCGATGCCTTGCGCGAGAGCGCGATCCGGGAGGTCGTCATGGTCGGGCGCCGAGGTCCCGTCGAGGCGAAGTTCACGAACGTCGAGCTCAAGGAGCTCGGGGCACTGGAGGGAGTGGACGTGGTCGTGGATCCGGCGGATCTGCCGCGCGACCTCGAGGAAGTTGCATCGCGTCAGGATCGACGAGTAGCCCGAAATCTCGAGATACTGGCGGATTTCGCCGGGAGGGAGCCGACCGGCGCCCCACGTCGCCTCGTGTTCCGGTTCCTCGCATCACCGGTCGCGCTGCTCGAGGAGCGAGGAGGGGTACGGGCGGTGCGCTTCGAATCGAACCGTCTGGCGCCGGGTGCAGACGGAGCGCTGAAAGCCCAGGGTACGGGCGAATTCGACGAACTCGAAGCCGGACTCGTCCTCCGTTCCGTGGGATACCACGGTGTGGCCCTACCGGACCTCCCGTTCGATTCCGCCCGCGGTGTGATTCCGAACCACGGGGGCCGCGTTCTGGATCGCTCTGGAGGCAAAGTCGTGCCGGGAGAGTATACCGCCGGCTGGATCAAGCGCGGGCCGAGCGGCGTGATCGGCACGAACAAGGCGTGCGCGGCGGAAACCGTGGCAGCCATGCTCGACGACGCGGCCTCGCTTTCCGAGAACGACGCTCCGGCGGCCGATCCAGATTCGGTCGTCGACCTTCTCGAAGGGCGTGGCACGCGTTACGTAACCGAGAAAGACTGGAGTCGGCGGGACGCGGAGGAAGTCGCCAGGGGCGAGTCACTCGGACGGCCGAGGCTCAAGCTGGTCCGGGTGGAAGAAATGCTGTCCATCATCGGAAAGGGTGAATAATGAACCATCGTGGACATCGAATCCCGCTGCTCATGGCGATGACAGCCACCCTCGCTTCGGTCGGCTGTGCCGGAAACCCGGCGCCCGGCGAGCCCGGCCGCCGCAGGCGTTGCGGTGACCGGTACGGTGCGGCTGACGAGTCCGGAGACGGTGACGGCGGAGCTGGAGGGAATGGTCGCCGACAGCACCTTCAGCTTCGAGTCGACCTATTCCCGCGCCGGGGGCTGTGAAGGCGCCTTGCTCGGCGGGGGTGAGATTCAGCCGGACGGAGTCGGAACCTCGGGCGACGTGGATATCGCCGATGACTGCATGGGCGGCATGATGGAGGGCAGCTTCCGCTTCACGCGATCGGACGAAGCACGGCCCTGACGGGGCTTGCCTCGAATCCGATCAGGCGGAGCGGCAGGGCGGTCAGCTCGTAGAGCCCTTCATTCACGCGGTCGAGCGCCAGGCCTTCGAGGATCGTGATCCCGGTCTCTCTACAGGCTTCGTGCGCCGGGAGGTCTTTCGAATCCGCGGGGTCCACGCTCGGCGTGTCGACACCGAGCAGCCGGACGCCCTTCGCGCCCAGTCGTCGCACGGCTTCCGGATCCAGGGCCGCGAAACCGTCCTGGAAGCGAGTCGGATCCGGGTAGCTGTCCGTGGCGAGCAGGAGCCGCTCCGTCGGCTCTCCATCACCCAGGGCATTGCTGACCGCCTCCCAGCTCACCCGTGCTCGCGGAGCTGCGGGAGTACGGATCACCCTGCATCGGCCGACGAACAGTTCCAGGGGTAGCTGGTCGATCGAAGAGCCGGACTGGGCGTAGTGAAGTGGGGCGTCCACGTGAGCGCCCAGGTGCACCGTCCCGCGCAGAGACGAGAGCGCGAGGGAATCCCCGCGGGAGAAGTCCAGCAATATCTCTCGGGAAAGCGGAGTGTCACCGGGGAACACCGCGATTCCGGCGTCCAGGGGTGGCGAGATGTCGATGACCGGGCGGCGATCCTGGCTCTCATCCATCGCAGGATGCTTCCATGGCATTCCGGATGGAGATCGCGGCTCGCCACACGTCGTGGTAGCTGTTGAACAGGGGAGCGGGAGCGAGCCGAACCACGTCCGGTTCCCTGAAGTCCGCCACGACGCCGGACTGCTGCATCCGGGATCTTACGCCTTTCGCATCGTGCCTGATGCGCAGCGACAGTTGCGCACCGCGACGTCCGGGCTGGGACGGTGTCAGCAGCTCCCAGCCGTCCTCCGGATCCGCAGCCGGCAGCCAGCGGTGCAGCAGCCACTCGAGAAGGGCGGTCAGCCGGATCGACTTCTCCCTCAGTCTTTCGGTTCCGGCCTCGACGAGCATTTCGAATGCGGGGCCGAGAGGAGCCATCGCGAGCGCCGACGGGCAGCTCAGCTGCCATCCGGCGGCGTCCCCACGCGGTACGAAATCGGGCTCGATGGCGAGCGCCGCAAAGGGCG
>JARRPA010000404.1:0-2141 GCA_037383305.1 Gemmatimonadota bacterium
GCGCTGGCCGCGGCCATCGATTCCTTCGCAACCGATCCCCTGGCCGGCCCTCTGTACTGTCCGTATCAGGAGGAGGCGCTGCCCTACCAGCGCGGCGATCGACTGATCGGGTTCTTGCGGTTCGACAAGCGGTTCTCGGATGGCGTCTCGATCGCGACCTCCGTATTGCGCAACCGTTTTCAGCGCGAGCTCTACACCCCGGAACTCAAGTACAATCCTTCGAGTCAGCTCGGACAGAAGACCTCTTCGTGGTACGGTTCCGCGACGCTCGACCTCGCCGGGCAGACCGACGGCGGTGGAAAGCATCTCGCAATTCGAGTCGCCGCCCAGACACTGGATCGCTATCTGGGCGCGGTCGATTCCGAGTGGCTGGACGGACGCTCCGAGATCGCCGGGTTCGGTCTCTCCGATTTCCGCTTCTTTGGTGAGGAATTCGTTCGCCTTCCGATCGACACGCAGCTCGACTCGATCGTCCCGGTCCCGGGATACCGACTTCCCCAGGGATTCGAGGGATCTCCCTTCGGACCTGCCTCGGAAGGCGTGTTCACTACGGAAGGCACGAGCGGAATCGCCAACTGGAATCGATCGAAGTTCCTCGGAGCGGACATCGTGGGCGAGCTGTTTCGCGCGAACGGGAACGTCTACCGAGGCGGTCTTACCGGAAAGCTGTACGAGGTGGAGACCTACGAGCGGCCGAGGAGCTGGCTGGCCGGTTCGGCCCCCAACTATGCCCGCTTCTATCCCGCCCGGCTCGCTGCCTTCGGCGAGACGGTGCTCAAGCCCGGAGACCTGTTCACCGTCTCGCTGGGTCTGCGCGTAGAGGGGTTCCGCTCGGGTCTCGAATTCAGAGAGGACCGGAGCGACTTTCTGGCGCCCGTGATCTCGACGGACTGGAACGTGAACGTCTCTCCCCGGATCGGAATCGCGGGGGCCTTCGAGAACTCGGCCGGACGTTCCGCATTCAGAGCCAATTTCGCTCGCGTCGCTCAGCCTCCCGATTTCCAGTACTTCATCGACAACACGATCGGCGACTCGCTGCGCACCGACGTGCGGCGCCAGGGGAACCCCAACCTCGCGTTCGAGCAGGGCCGGGTGTTCGAGTTCGGAGCCAGCCAGCTGTTCAGCGACAAGTTCGGTGTAGAGGTGACGCTGTTCTACAAGAACCTGACCGACATCGTGACGGGGAACGTGAGGCTCGCGGGGAGCAGTCCGGGTCAATACACCACGGGAGATCGAGGCACCGTGAAAGGGATGGAACTCAGCGCACGGGGACGCTTCCCGGGGGTGGAGCTGAGCATAGGATACGCGCTGATGGAGGCTACGGGATTGACCTCGGGTGCGCGGAACGACAGCTCGGTCCTGATAGCGGGCAGCCTGGCCGAGTTTCCCCTCGCCTTCGATCGGCGCCACACGATCGATGCCGCTCTCCTGCTCGGACGGGCCGCGCCGGATGCGGCACGAGCGCGCGCAGAGGGTGCGGGTGGTCTGGCCGGTCTGCCGGTGGGAGCCGCGATCACCGCCAAACGTGATCGGCCTGCGCCGGGACTCCGGCCTGACGGCTCCGACGCTCGAGACCGTACTCGAGACGGCGGGGCGGCCGATGTCCAGTTCGGCTCCGATTCCTGCCGAGTCTTCCCGGTACTCCGAGAGCGTGGACCTCGATCGCAACGGGACGATCACCGGGGAAGAGCTGGAAGCCGCGCGATTCGGGGCGGCGCTGGACGCGGCGGATCCTTCCCTCTTCTACGGGGAAGCACGGCAGTTGCGCCTCGGAATCGAAGTGATCTTCTGATGATCGGCCGGCGCAGCAGGTTCGCGACCGTCGCCTTCTCCCTCGCGATCGCGGGATGCGGCGATCCGGTCAGCGTGGTCGGTGACATTCCGGGTCTGATGCGGATCGTTCTCGGCGTTCCGGATACGCCGGGTCGGACCGCCGAGCCGGAAGCCATCCGGAGTCGAATCCGAGGGCCGACGGGGCTCGCTCTCGACGATGCCGGTGTCCTTTTCGTGGTCGACGGAGGAAACGCCCGCGTTCTGTCGATCACCTCTTCGGGTCGGCTCACCGTGCTTCGAGACGATGCTCTCTGCACCGTGGAGCCGTGTCTTCGGGAGCCGGCCGATCTGGCTCTAGATCCCGCCGG
>JARRPA010000405.1:0-3307 GCA_037383305.1 Gemmatimonadota bacterium
GCTGGCGGAGTGGGTCCGATCCCGCGTGGTAGAAGCCGAAGTGCTGGCGGGAGCAGAGCAGGCGAGCGCGTTTCTCGAGGGCAGTCTTCTCACCGAGATGGCCGAGAACAACCGCCAGCACATCCACGACGCCGTGAGAAGTCTCGGGGAGAACCCGGACGTCGTGGGCGTTCGGATCTTCAACAAGCGGGGGCAGATCGCGTTCTCGTCGGACACGTCCGAAATCGGCTCCCAGGTGGACATGAGCGCGCAGGCCTGCTTCGCCTGTCACGAGACGGAGCTGCCGCGTTCCATCCCGGAGCCGGCGGACATGTTCCGGATTCGCCGGCTGGCGGGTGGTCAGCGGGTTCTCCGTCTGATCACGCCGATCCGGTCACGATCGGGGTGCTCCGACGGCTGCCACGTCCACGGCCCGGACGAATCGGTACTCGGCGTGCTCGACGTGCAGGTGTCGATGGCCGGGACCGACGCGGCCATGGCGAGGGCCGAACGATTCAGCATCGGGGCCAGTCTGTTGATCTCTCTGCTGCTCGGCGGCGCCATCGCCTGGATCGTCCGCCGCGCGGTGGACCGGCCGACGCGTGAGCTGATCCGCGGAACCGAGGCGCTCGCGGCGGGCGACCTGAAGACCCGGCTCGATATTGACAGGCAGGACGAGCTCGGCCGCCTGGCCGATTCCTTCAATCGGATGGCGGAGAACCTCAAGCAGGCCAACGACGAGCTCCGGAACTGGTCCGACACGCTGGCCGAACGCGTTCGCGACAGGACGCACGAACTGGCCGCCATCCACAAACAGATGGTGCAGGTCGAAAAGACTTCGTCCCTCGGAAAGATGGCGGCGACCGTCGCGCACGAGCTGAACAATCCGCTCTCGGGGATTCTGACCTGCTCCCGGCTCGTGGCCCGCAAGATCGAACGCGGAATGCCGCCGGGAGAGGACCGTGACCGTACGCTTGAGAATCTCGACCTGATTCGCTCGGAATCGATCCGCTGCGGCAACATCGTGCGCGACCTGCTCACTTACGCCCGGGGCGGTACGCACGAACTGGGTCCCGCCCACCTGCACGCGCTCGTGGAGCATGCCACGAGCCTGATGAGCCACCACATGGAGCTGGGAGCCGTGGAGCTGCATAGCCAGCTGTCGCTGGCGGACGATCAGATCGTATGCGATGGAGAGCAGATCGTGCAGTCGTTGCTGGCTCTGATGATCAACGCCGTCGAAGCGATGCCCGAAGGCGGCGACCTCACGCTCTCCACCTGCGAAGACCCCGATGATGCAGACTTCGTTCTGCTGAGGGTGACCGATACGGGCCACGGCATTCCGAGCGAGGTCATGGATCGGATCTTCGATCCGTTCTTCAGCACCAAGAACGAGACGAAGGGGGTCGGACTCGGGCTCGCGGTCGTGTTCGGAATCGTCCGCCGGCATGGCGGAACGGTGTCCGTCGATTCAGCCCCCCACCAGTTCGAGAGTGGTTCCTCGAGGACGGATTCGACGCCGTGACGGCGGAGGACGGGCTGGATGCGCTGAAGAAGCTCGAACAGGGTCCGTTCGACCTGATGATCGTCGACCTGAAAATGCCGGGCATGGACGGAATCAGTCTGCAGCGTCGGATGCGGGAGGTGGATCCGGGTGCGACGATCATCATCCTCACGGCGTTCGCGTCGGTCGAGACTGCGGTGGAGGCCCTGAAGCTCGGCGCCTTCGATTACGTGACCAAGCCCGTGGATCCGGACGAACTCAGCCATACCGTGCGTCGGGCCCTCGAGAGGAAGCAGTTGAGCGAAGAGAACGCGCGCCTTCGCGAGAAGGTAACGCAACTGTCGACGGTCTCGCCGATCGTGGGTCAGAGCCGGGCGATGGAGCACGTGCTGGAACTGGTCGGGACGGTGGCCGAGACGGACGCCAGCGTCGTGATCCGGGGCGAGAGCGGAACGGGTAAGGAGCTGATCGCGAGGGCGATTCACGCCGCGAGCCCGCGTCGGTTCTTCCCGATCGTCGCCGTGAACTGCGGGGCCATCCCCGAGACGCTGCTGGAGAGCGAGCTGTTCGGTCATGAGAAGGGGGCCTTCACCGGAGCCCATTATCGGAGAAAGGGCAAGATCGAACTGGCCAACGGCGGCACGTTGTTCCTGGATGAGATCGGCGAGATTCCTGCGAAGATGCAGGTCGATCTGCTGCGCGTTCTCGAGTCGCACAGATTCACCCGGCTGGGTGGCGCCCAGGAGATCGAATCGGACTTCCGCCTGGTCTGCGCGACGAATCGCGATCTGGAAGCTCTGGTCCGTGAAGGGAAGTTTCGAGAGGATCTGTACTATCGAATCCACGTCTTCGCCGGAAACGTGCGCGAGCTCGAAAACGCGATCGAGCGTGCCATGGTCGTCGGCACGACGGGGAAGATCCGTCCCGAGGACCTGCCCCTTCGCGCCGAGCCCGGCCGACCGCGTGACCGCTCCCTCGAGTCACTGGAGAGCGAGCACATCGAGAGAGTGCTGCGCGAGGAATCGGGCAACGTGTCTCAGGCGGCGCGCGTTCTCGGGATCGATCGAGGCACGCTCTACAACAAGATCAAGAAGTACGGGATCAGCGCCGGGTGAAGCCGGAGATCCTTCTCGCGTTCCTCGGCGAGTTCCGTCCGGTCTGGTCGGAGGAGTTGCGCCGGCGGGTGGCCCGGGTGTCGGGGCATTTCGTCAGAACCGAATCGCTCGGAATCGATCTCGCCCGGTTTTATGCCCCGGAGCGGGAGCAGTACCACGCGACGTTGCTTCTCGCGGAGCTGCTGCGGCACATTCCGCGCGCCGGCGACCGGATCGTGGGGATCACGGCCGAGGACCTCTTCATTCCCGTGCTCACCTTCGTGTTCGGTCAGGCACAGCTCGGAGGCCCGGCGGCCGTGGTGTCCGCGATGCGACTTCATACGGAGTTCTACGGGCTGCCTGCCGACGACCGACTCCTCGTGGACCGGGCGGTGAAAGAAGTCGTCCACGAACTCGGCCACGGATTCGGGCTCGTGCACTGTCCGGACAGAAACTGCGTCATGTCGTCCTCCACCTACGTCGAGGACGTGGACCTCAAGGGGGAAGAGTATTGCGTGGCGTGCAGCGCCTTGCTCACGAATTCGGTGTCGGAGCGCCCTCTCGCCTGAGCGCGAACGTATCCCTATCCTGACCGCTTCGTCGTAGCCGGGACAGTCCGCTGCGGCCTGCGGTCACCCGGACTCACACCGCCCCGGCTTCGGGAGGAAGTCGATGCCCAGATACTGGCTGATGAAATCGGAACCCGGCTCCTACTCGATCGACGACCTGG
>JARRPA010000406.1:0-2826 GCA_037383305.1 Gemmatimonadota bacterium
GGTATGCTCGATCACGATGTGGCCGCCCGACTTCAACTCGACCCGTCGGCGGAATGCGGCACGGATCTCCTCCTCGATTCCGAAGTGATCGAAGATCGGCGTCTCACCCTCGTACAGCGTGACGCGATCCAGAAGTTCGGGGCCTACCTGGCCCAGGTAGGAGCGGATCTCGTGATGAAGTTGCCGGTCGTTGACGGTAAGGAGGTCGATCTTCTCGCTGAAGAGATCACGGATGATGCCCGATGTCAGTTCTTCCTCGCGATGAACCAGCGCCGGGGCCTTCATGCTCTTTTCACGCCGCTGGATCTTGCTCCAGGTGTTCCGGAGCGTGGAGAGCTCTTTCTCCAGCGTCTTACGGTTCAGCTCCTCGCTGACCGTGCGCACGATCACCCCGCCGGATCCACGTCCGAGCGCCTCGCGCGCGACCGCTCGAAGTCGCGAGCGCTCGTCCCTGTCTTCGATCTTCCGGCTTACGCCTACGTGGTCGCTGTCGGGTATGAAGACGACGAAACGACCGGGCAGCGAGACCTGTGAGGTGACTCGCGGGCCCTTCGTGCCGATCGGCTCCTTGGTGACCTGGACGAGGATCTCCTGGCCCCGTTCGACCTGGTCCTGGATCGGCGGATACCGTCGGGAACGACGGCCGCTGCCGTTCCCGTTCTCATCGTCCAGCTCTTCCGCCAGGTCCGAGACGTGGAGGAAGGCAGATTTCTCCGTCCCGATGTCCACGAACGCAGCCTGGATGCCGGGGAGCACGGCCTCCACCCGACCGAGGTAGAGATCCCCCACCATCCGCTCGTCCTCGGCACGCTCGTGCATCAGCTCCACGAGTCTGCCGTCCTCCACGATCGCCACCCTGGTTTCCGTCCCGGCGGCATCGATTACGATTTCCCTGCGCATAGATATCCAGACCCCGCGGCCTCGCGGGTCACTCTCGTCGTAGTCGATCTCAACGCGAAAGGGCCGCGGCGTCAGTGGCTCGCGGCCCGGTCGCGCAATTTACGGTCGGCGTCGCTTCGACACCACTTCGGCGCTCAGGCCTCCAGAGCCTTCAGCAGTTCGCGTGCGATCACGATACGCTGGATCTCGCTCGTGCCCTCGCCGATTTCGGTGATCTTGGCATCGCGCATCATCCGTTCCACCGGGTACTCCCGGCTGTATCCATAGCCGCCATGCAACTGCACGGCGTCGATCGTCACGTCCATCGCGGCCTCCGACGCGAACAATTTCGCCATCGAGGCCTCCTTCTTGTGCGGTCTGCCGTTCTGTCGTAGCCAGGCGGCGTGATAGGTCATCAGCCGCGCGGCGTGAATGCGTGTGGCCATGTCCGACAGCTTGAACTGAATTCCCTGGAACTGATTGATTCTTCTCCCGAACTGCTCGCGCTCCCCGGTATAGCGCATCGAGGCGTCCAGCGCGCCCTGCGCGATGCCAACGGCATGCGCCGCGNNNNACCCGAGCTTCCGCAGCTTCAGGCCGGTTGAGAAGCCGGGCATCGGAGTCATCGACTCGCAATGCCCGAATCCAAGCTCCCTGGCCCGTTCCAGATCGCAGGTCTCCTTGGTGTCGAGGAAGGCGCTGACGCCGCGGTTGCCGGCGGACGGGTCGGTGACGGCGGCGAGCATGAAGATCTCTCCCACGCCCCCATGCGTAATCCAGGTCTTCTGCCCGTTAATGAGGTAGTGGTCGCCCTTCTTCTCGGCCATCGTCGCCATGCTGCTGGCGTCGGATCCGGACCCCGGTTCGGTAAGACCGAATCCCCCCAGCGCTTCGCCCGAAGCGAGAGGAACGAGATACGTCTGCTTCTGCTCCTCCGTTCCCCAGCGGCTGATCGGAGTTCCGGCGAGAGAAATCTGCGCTCCGACCATGATCGAGTGGCTCGCGTCCACCCGTGCCAGTTCCTCGGAGACGATGATGGAAGAGATCAGGTCCATCCCGGCCCCGCCGTACGCCTCGGGAAAGGGGATGCCGAACAACCCGAGCTCGGCCATCTTCTTTCCCGATTCCCAGGGGAACTGCTCCGTCTCGTCGTACTCGTGAGCGACGGGCGCGATCTCCGCGTCCGCGAATTCGCGCACCATGTCGCGCAGCATGATGTGGTGGTCTTCCAGATACAGTTCCAGATCCGTCATGCGTTCTCCGGCGCTTGAACTCGAGGCACTTGTGACGTGGAAGGAGCCGGCCCGGTCCTGCCGTCGCCCTCGTCGGTTCCCGTCCCGGGCGAACCCGCTCTACGGCCGAAAGCTACCGATCTCCGCCGGCTCGGGAAACGGGACCCGCACTATCTCCCCGCCGAAACCGTCGGTTCCGGGTATCGCTCGAGCCACTGGAAGTCGAGCTCGTCCGTTCGCGCCAGGTAGACATAGTCCCTCGAGAATCCGAGCAGTCGGCGCCCGGGCGGCAACTCGACGCGGCCACTCCGTCGTCCGGCCGGCCCGAAGACGTCGTACAGTTGCGGTTCTCCTGCCTTCACGTAGCGGCGCACCCAGACACGACCGGCGTAGTCGACCAGGGTGCCGCGCGGAGCGAAAGCGGGCTTGGTGTCGGGCCATTCGAAGGCATCGATGTCCATTCCGGGAGGCCGCCCGCCACGCCGGAAATTCGTGTTCCGGACTCCGTTCTCCTCCGTGACCATCACCATCAGCCCTCCGGACAGGGCGTCCAGCCATTCCTCCTTGTCGGCCCGCTTCACCTCCACCGGTTCCCACTCGACCTCCGGCCGAATCGTGGGTTCGGGGGCCGGATGAGAGCACTCTTGTGAGGGTTTACCAGCAGTTTTCCGCGTGTGTCGAGCGAGTCGAGCATCTCACCGGGTACGAAGGGAAC
>JARRPA010000407.1:0-2861 GCA_037383305.1 Gemmatimonadota bacterium
CGTCCTCCGAGTTACTGCGGAATCGAAGATCCACATCCGCCAGGGTCGAAGATCCGCCACGGAACAGTGCGAGCTGAATCCGCCAGGCGTCGTCGAACCCCCACGCCCCTGACGCGAACTGCGCATACCCCTCGTGCAGCCAGCGCGGCGCACGGCCTGCGGTCGCCTCGTCCACCAGAAGGTGTGCGAGCTCGTGGCGGAACACCGTACGCAGCGACGTCAGCGTCTCGAGCTCGGTCCCGGCCCGAAGTGCGATTCTTCCGGAACCGGGATCGGCGAGCCCGGCGACCCATCGTTCCGGGGTACCGAGCCCCTCTTCCTCAAGCGACGTGAGATCGCGCACGAGGACGAGCTGGACGGTATCGCGAATCCACGCTCCGGGATCTCCCAGCCCGGGAAAGGCGGAAGTCGCCACCGGGTCCGACAGGATCACTCGCGCGATTCCTTCGAGTCCGGGGTCCGCCCGGACACGGAAGGACAGACCTGCCGACCCGTCGATCTCCTCCGAGCCGGCGTCCGGCCGCACCCCGGTCCGGGCCGAGTCGGCGCAGCCCGAAGAGCCGGCGAGTGCGGACAGCAGCACCGCGGTCCTGCACACGGCGGGCAGTGCAGCGCGTGACAGGCCGGTCACCGGCGACCGGTCTTCCGCGCCCAGGCCAGGGCCGTCGAGAGCGGCTCGGGAAGGGGGGAGGTGAAAGTCATGCGCTCCCCCGAGACCGGGTGATCGAAGGAAAGACGAGCGGAGTGCAGGAAGAGCCGGCCCGATCGGCGGCCCAGCTCGCAGGCCCAGCGCCCTGCGGCACCCGTGATGCCCCGCTCCCAGTCACTCCCGTACACAGGATCACCGACGATCGGGTGACCGACTTCGAGCAGGTGAACCCTGATCTGATGCGTCCGTCCGGTCTGAAGCCGCAGCGCGAGGAGGTCTGCGGCGGCGAATCGCTCGAGGCGACGAACGTGGGTCAGGGCCCGGCGACCGGTCTCGACGACCGCCATCCGTTTGCGGTCCTTCGGGTGTCTGCCGATCGGGCGGTCCACCCTGAACCGCTCCTCGGGAAGGTGCCCCCAGCTCATCGACAGATAGCCGCGACCTACCTTTCGCGCGGCGATATCTGCCGCCAGCGACTGATGTGCGGCGTCTTCCTTCGCTACGATCATCAACCCGCTCGTGTCGCGGTCGAGGCGATGCACGATTCCCGGGCGGAAGGGGAGGCCGATCGACGACAGCCGGTCGGTCTGAAAGAGCAGGGCGTTCACCAGAGTTCCGGACGGATGGCCGGGCGCCGGATGCACGACGAGTCCACTCGGCTTGTCGACCACCAGCAGGTGGGCGTCCTCGTAGAGAATGGACACGGGAATCGACTCGGCCGCCAGAGAGGTGCGCGCAGGCGGAGGAATGTCGATCTCGATCCGGTCGCCCGCTCGGGGGCGGTAGCTCTTCCGGCTCCGAGAGCCACGCGTCGAGCCGGTCTGGCGAATCGATCTCGACCGTGAAACGGATCGTCTCAGGCTTCCGCTGGTTCTCGCTCCCGTTCACGGGCAGCGCGCTCCTCTTGCCAGAAGGAGATCAGCAGGAGCACCGCTCCGACGCTCACCGCGCTGTCGGCGACGTTAAACGTCCAGAAGCGCCAGTCCCCGATTCCGACATCGATGAAGTCCACGACCCCGGCCTCGTAGCGCAACCTGTCCAGGATGTTCCCGATCGCTCCCGCAGCGATCAACGCCAGGGCAACGAGCCGCAGGAGATCCTCCCGCGGAGTGGAGCGGTAGATCAGAAACAGCACCACGAGCGCGACGAGTGCCAGACCCAGGAAGAACAGGCGCGAGTGTTCTCCAATGTTGATGCCGAATGCGGCGCCCGGGTTGTGAGTATACGTGATGCGCAGAAAATCCCCGATGACGCTTCGCTTCGCGTACATGGGAATGTTCGCCACGATCCATTCTTTGCTGAGATAGTCGACGAGCACGACCACGCTCATGATGCCAGCGAGAAGGGCGCCCTTCCGGACGCCCCCGCTCTCGGTCGACCCTTCCCCGCTCAGGCCCGGCTCACTGGGAGGCACCCGTCTCCTCATCTTCTTTGCAGCGGATACAGAGGCGGGTGTGCGGAAGGGCCTCGAGCCTCTCGAATCCGATCGGGTTTCCGCATTCCTCGCAATCGCCGAATGACTCGGGCGAACGGTACAGTCGACGCAACGCCTCATCCAGATGGTAGAGGTACCGGCCCTCCTTGCTGGCGAACAGGAACGCCTTCTCACGTTCCATCGCATCCGTGCCCTGATCGGCCATGTGGATGCTGTAAGCCGAAAGGTCTCCGTCCGATGCCTGCAGAGAACTGGCGAAGGACTCGTGATTCGTCGTCGATCTCGTACCGACCGACGTGCGCTTCTGCGTCCAATCCCGTGCCATCGACGTCCTCGCCTGCCGTGACGGAGACGGCCAGCGTCTCTCGACCGATTCCACGACCGTAGGTCTCCACCACGCGCCGGACCCGGTCGGATCCGATTCCTGCGGTCTCTGTGTCCGCGCTTCCGGCCTTCCCTTCATCGGGTCCCTCACGTCCCAGCACACAGCGGTCCCTCCATGGGCCCGAGGGCGGCACAGATCCACTGGAAGGACCGATCCCTGATTATCTTGTCCGAAAGGGTACAGGTCAACCTCACCCTCCGGTTCGGTTGACACAGAATCCTTTGTGCCTCTATTCTGCCGGTGTACAGGCGAACGCAAAGAGGCTGCTCCTGAGATGCAAACCGGTACGATCCTTGCCAGACTCTCCGAACGAACCCACAGGTGGCTGCCCGTGGCAACCCTCTCGGTCGGAGCGGCGCTGGCGTTGCGACGCCTCGATGACTTCGACACCT
>JARRPA010000408.1:0-1384 GCA_037383305.1 Gemmatimonadota bacterium
GCAGCGACCCGCCGCAGGGCCTCGATTTCGGCATTCGGTTTCATCGGCACGCTCCAGTCCCGAGACACTCCGGTCTCGCGATCGCCGGAGCCGGTCATCCCCCCACGTTAACCGGACCGACCCGGACTTTGAACTCCCGGATCCCGGTTTCGATCGCGCGATCTGGCCGGTGCCGGGGAGAGTAGCGTAGACTCAGCGCTTCGTGACGCACCGAACGGAGAACGGAGGTAAGCGGGCCATGGCGAGCGAGAAGGCTTCGATCGACACGCGTTTGATTCATGCCGGTGAGATTCGGCCGGGCATTGAAGGCGCCGTCTCTCTGCCGATTTTCCAGTCGGCGAACTTCGAGTCCGTGGATGGCGAAGAATACCACGATATCAAATACATGCGTCTGTCCAACTCGCCGAATCACACGGTGCTGGCCTCGAAGCTGGCGGCTCTGGAGCTCGCCGAGTCCGCCTTCGTGACGGCGAGCGGCATGGCGGCGATCACGGGGATCTTCCACTCCCTTCTCGAATCCGGCGATCACGTGATTTTTCAGGACTGCCTGTACGGAGGAACCTACGACTATGCCCGTCGGGAATTCTCGCGCCATGGTCTTTCCTGCGACTTCGTGGATGCCGACCGGCCGGACAGCTGGTCCGACGCGCTGCGCCCCGAAACCCGGATGATCTACTTCGAGGCGATCACCAACCCGCTGGTCCAGGTGGCGGACCTGTCCGCGGTCGTCGATTTCGCCCGTGAGCACGGGCTCGTGTCCGTGATCGACAACACCTTCGCGAGCCCGGTGAATTTCCGGCCGGCGGAGATCGGCTTCGATCTCTCATTGCACAGCGGGACGAAGTACCTCAACGGGCACTCGGACATCGTCTGCGGCGCCGTCATCGGACGGACGAATCGAGTGGCGAAGGTCAAGAAGATGATGAACTACCTGGGCGGCTCCCTGGATGCGCATGCCTGCTTCCTTCTCCACCGGGGCCTGAAGACGCTCGGTCTGCGTGTTCGGCAGCAGAACGGTTCGGCCCTCGCACTGGCTCGGCTTCTCGAGCAGCACTCCGCTGTCTCCCGGGTCAACTATCCGGGTCTCCCATCGAACAAGGGCCACGCGACGGCCAGCCGATTGTTCGACGGATTCGGCGGAATGCTCAGCTTCGAACTGGCAGGAGGCGAAAGTGCGGCTCGACGACTGGAGGAGACGGTCACGATCCCGATCGTCGCGCCGAGTCTCGGCGGCGTGGAGTCGCTCCTCACGCGCCCGGCGGCGACCTCCCACGCGGGCCTCACTCCCACCGAACGGAGGGAAGTGGGGGTCTCCGACGGACTGGTCCGGATGTCCGTGGGAATCGAAGGAACCGACGATCTCCTGTCGGACCTCCAGCAGGCG
>JARRPA010000409.1:0-2907 GCA_037383305.1 Gemmatimonadota bacterium
CGCACCGGCGCGGGATCGTCCACCGCGACATCAAGCCCGGCAACATCATGATGTCGGGAGAGGTGGCGGTGGTCACGGACTTCGGCGTCGCCCGGGCCCTGGATGAGGCGGCGCAGGATCGACTCACGTCCACGGGCCTGGCCATCGGGTCCGTCGCCTACATGAGCCCGGAACAATGGAGCACGGGCTCCGAGGTGGATGGCCGGTCGGACATCTACTCCCTCGGCTGTGTGCTGTACGAGATGTTGACGGGCCGTCCCCCGTTCGAATCGGAGAGCGCGACCGGCTTCATGTCGCAGCACCTGACGAAACCGCCGGCACCGCTGCAGAACACGCGTGGGCCGGTACCCTATCCTACCGAGCGAGCTCTCTTCAAGTCGCTCGAGAAAGAACCCGGATCTCGATTCCCGGATGCCTCCGCCTTCGCCGAGGCGCTGGTCACGGCTCCGGGCTGGCGCGGAGTCGCGACCGATGTGGCCACCGATCTCTGGAGGCGGAGGGTTCCTCACGCCTTCGTCGCTTACCTCCTCGCGACCTGGGCCGCGATATTCGCCTCGCGCGTCCTCGCCGACCGACTGATGCTGTCGCCGGACGTGCCGGCACTGGTCCTCACCTCCATGGTCGCCCTGCTTCCGAGCGTCGTGCTGATCAGCTACTTCCACGGGGGAACGGGTCGTGCCTGGCCTCCCGCCGAGCGGGCCGGGGTGGCGTTGAACGCCGTCGGCGCCGTCGCCATTCTCCTCCTCCTGTTCCGGGACAGCCATCTCGGGCCCGTTGCCGATCCCGAGCCCTACGTGGACAGTCGCGCGGTGGAAAGTGTCGAATGGGTGCCCGCTCCCGGCCAGGTCCAGCGGGCGGGACTGTACTTCCTCGAGAACCGGAGCGGCGACCCGGAGCTCGACTGGATCTCCTATGCCATTCCCTTCGCCCTGCAGGCCGATCTCGATCAGGACCTCCTTCTGCAGACCGAAGCGGGGCTGGTTTCGAAGCTGCGCGAGCGCGGCGAGAATCGCTGAAGCTGCGCGAGCGCGGCGAGAATCGCTGGACCACGGTTCCGGATCCACTGAAGCGACAGTTGGCGCGCGAAGAGGAGCTCGATTGGTTCGTGGGCGGCTGGTTCGAGGGTCGGTCCGACAGCCTGGTGCTTCACATGTCGATGACAGGGTTGGCGCCTCGTGCGCCGACGCAGCAAGGGAACTGGATCACCGACGTTCAGGGGCTGCTTCCGACCGTGGATCAGATCAGCCGCTCTTTAAAGGAGGCAGTCGGCCTGCCATCCGCCTACCTGGCGAAGGTCGAAGACCGGCCGGCGGCCGAGATGCTCACGGATCGCCCGGCCGCCTTCCGGTCGTACGTCGAAGGCCTGCGCCTGCGCCTCGTCGAGGGAGACCCGGAGGGAGCTCTGGAGGCGCTGCGAGTGGCTACGGCCCGGGATCCGGACTTCGCTCTCGGCTGGAACGAACTGTCGCTGGCGGCGTTCAGCCGGGGCGATGCGGAGAGCGCGATCGAGGCGAAGCAGCACGTGATCGACCTCGACTATCGGCTGCCGCGATGGAAATACCTGTCGCTTCTGCAGGGGTACTATCTGATGACCGGGCAGGGTGAAGAGGCCCTCGCCGTGGCGGAGGAACGCGTCGAGCGATATCCGGACGATCTGCAGGCCCGGGAGCAACTGGCCAATCTTTACGGAAACGCGGGACGAATCGACGAGGCGGCCGAGATCCTGGAGTCGTTGTTCGAATCCGATCCGGAGCGGCTCGATTTCCTGCTTCAGATCGCCCGGGTCCGGGCGGCGGGCGGCGATCCTGAGGTGATCCGCCAGGCGTTCGAACGGTACCGGGCCGCAGGGGGGAAGTCGCGGGAGGGAATCATGGAGTATGCCGAGTTCCTTCGTTCCCGGGGAGATCTCGCCGAGGCCGCGACCCTGTACCGGGATGCGCTGCTGCTCCGTCCGAAAGACGCCGGCCTGCGCGTCGGTGCGGCGGGCGTACTCGCCGCGCTGGGAAAGCATGACGACGCCGACGAGGAGTTGACGGAGGCATATGGCTTCGCCGCCAGCGCCGAACAGCGGGCCGCCGTGGACAGCGCGCGGGCCGAGCTCTACCTGCGCCTGGGGAGGTTGGGGGCGGCGCGGGACGCCGAAGAGAGAGCCCGGAGCGCACGGCGGGAGTTTCTCAGCCCGATGAGACAGGCGTTGAGCGCCCTCGAGGGCATGCACAGGGTAGCTCCCTCGGCTGGCCTCGCGGACGCTCTGCGGCAGGTGGACGAACTGAGCGGATCTCTTCCCGGAGCCCTGCGCCCGATCGCTGCTGTCGGACGCTGGAAGATCTTCGAGGCGTTGGATATGGCGGACAGTCTGCTGGCCGTGCTTCCGGAGGTCCGGACTGTCCAGGGCGACGGCGGACTGCGGAGATGCCGGCGCCGCGCTCGCCGCCGCCGATTCGGCTCTCGCCTATACGCCTGGAGCCCCGGCAGCGGCGCTCGCCCGGGCGGAGGCGCTCGCGAAGCTCGGCCGGGGCGACGAGGCCCTCGAGGCTCTGGCGCCCGCCCTCTCTGCATGGAAAGGAGCGGACGCCGGTTTCCGGCCCGCACGAGAGGCGCGTCGGCTCGAGACGGAACTGATGTACGCCTCGAGCTTTCTAGATTCGCGGCTGGAGCCGCCCCGGTCAGCAGATCTCGAAGCTCTTGCCCCTGATCGTGACGACCAGGCAGTCGCCGTCGGCCTCCTTCTGAAGCGCATACAGCTGAAGGTCCAACTCCTCATCACAGGGCAGTGGCTTTCCCGTCTCCTCCACTCCGGCCACCTCGAACTCCAGACGCACCGGGGACTCGCCGGTCCGCGCGAATTCCTCGAGGACGAGCGCGGTCACCCACTCTCCGAAGCTGCAGTAGTCCGCTCCCTTATTC
>JARRPA010000410.1:0-3240 GCA_037383305.1 Gemmatimonadota bacterium
GTCCAGGCCACCGGTCTGCTCACCCACGTTGATCATCTGCGTAACCATGGGCGGGAATACGCCGGATGCCTTGAGGGGCTCCGAGATCGACTCACCTCCTGCGATCGAACTGCGGCTGTTCATGATCGCGTCGTGAATCACCCGGTTTCCCGAGGTTCTGGCCGTGATTTCGAGCCCATCCAGAATCGAGACACCGGAGCTCAGCAGCGTCCCCAGGGTCCGGGTGAATCGCGCAACGGCCGATTTGCGTGCCCGGGGCCCCAGCACGGGAAGCAGGAGCAGAATCCGGTCGAACATCAGCCGTCCGCTGGATGTCGAGATCCAGCGACGGAAGAGCCAGGCACCGCCGGCCCCCCCTATCGCCATCGCCCACCAGTACCCCTGGAGAAACGCCGACATGCCGATCACCACTCGGGTCGGTAGCGGCAGCTGCTGATCGAAGCTCTCGAACATCGTCTGGAAGGTCGGGATCACGAACAGAAGCAGAACCACGATCGCCGTGGCCGCGACGAGGCCGATCACGGCCGGATAGATCATCGCGCCCTTGACCTTCCGGGCCAGGGCTTCGGACTTCTCCAGGAAGACCGACAATCGCAGCAGAATCGTGTCCAGAATACCGCCGGTTTCACCCGCGGCGACCATGTTCACATAGAGGTGCGAGAAGACCTTGGGGTGCTGGCCCAACGCGTCGGCCAGCGTGTTTCCACTCTCGACATCGTGCAGGACGCCCTCCAGCGAGGATTGGAGGATCGGGCTGTTCGATTGCTTCACCAGGATATCCAGAGCCTGCACGAGAGGCAGACCGGCGTTGATCATGGTGGACAGCAGACGGGCGAAGATCGCCGACACCGGGATCAGCTTCTGCGCGCGAAGGAACGCGATCACGTCATCGCGCGCCGGCACGTCGATCTGATCCCGCTTCAGTTCACCGCTGATCGTACGGGCGCTGTAGGTGAAAACTGGCATCTCCGAGTCCCTCTATCGCCGCTATGGGCTCTGTTCGTTCCCGGTCAGCGGGCCATGGCCGCGGCTGGCTCCACCTCGCCGATCATCCGTTTCAGCTCGATGGGATCGGAGCTGATCCGAACGCATTCCTCCATCGTCACTTCGTCTCGCATGTACAGGGAGTACAGGGCGTCGTTCAGCGTCTGCATGCCGAACTTCTTCCCGGCCTGCATGGCGGAGTAGATCTGGTGCACCTTGTCGTCGCGGATCAGCGCTCGAATCGCGGGCGTGGATACCATGACCTCGCAGGCCACGATCCGCCCCTTGCCCGTCCGTCGGGGAAGCAGCGTCTGGGTGACGACGCCCTCGAGCACGAAGGCGAGCTGCGCCCGGACCTGGTCCTGCTGGTGCGATGGGAAGACGTCGATGATCCGGTTGATCGACTCTGCGGCCGAGTTGGTGTGCAGGGTCGCGAGCGCGAGGTGTCCGGTCTCGGCGATCGTGAGCGCGGCCTGCACCGTCTCGAGGTCCCTCATCTCGCCGACGAGAATGACGTCCGGGTCCTGTCTCAACACGTACTTCAGGGCAGCGGCGAAGGAGCCCGTGTCGCTGCCCACCTCTCGCTGGTTCACCAGGCAGTTCTTGTGCCGGTGCACGAATTCGATCGGATCCTCCACGGTAACGATGTGTCCGTGGCGCTCCCGGTTGATCTTGTCGATCATCGCCGCGAGGGTCGTGGACTTTCCCGAGCCGGTCGGTCCGGTCACGAGGACCAGTCCTCTGGGCTTCTCGGCGAGGCCCGAGATCACCGGCGGAAGACCCAGCTCCTGGAAAGTCAGGATCTCGAACGGGATCTGTCGGATCGCCATGGCGACCGTACCGCGCTGCCGGAACACGTTCCCCCGGAAACGCGACAGGTTCTGGACGGAGAAGGACAGATCGAGCTCGTCTTCCTGCTCGAACCGCTTCTTCTGCTGTTCCGTCAGAACCGAATAGGCCAGGGACTGCGTCTCTCGCGGACCCAGCTTCTGCTGGCAGGCGCTGTCGGCGAGCTTGCCGTCGACGCGGAGCTTGGGGACCTCCCCGGCCGAGATGTGGAGGCTTCCGTCCAGTTCGTGGATCCCCGGGACCGGCTGCGGCGCTCCCGGCGGCTGCCCCTATTGGGCCGTCTCTTTGATGACTTCTTCGAGCGTCGTCACTCCGCGTCGGACCTTCAGCATGCCGTCCTGTCGCAGCGTGATCATGCCCTCCGCGATCGCCTGTGTCTTCAGGTCGTCCGAGGAAGAGCCCGCGAGGACCATCCGCCGGAGGTCCGGAGTCATCGGCATCACCTCGTAGAGCCCCTGCCTGCCGGAGTAGCCCGAGCCATTGCAGGCATCACACCCCTCGCCGCGATGAAAGCGGATACTGGCAGCTTCCTCGCTGGAGATATGGGACGACTCGAGCACTTCGGGCAGGTAGGTCGCCTCGACCTTGCAGTTGGTGCAGATGCGTCGAACCAGGCGCTGCGCCGTAATGATGTTGACGGCGGAGGCCACATTGAACGGCTCGATCCCCATGTCGATCATTCGCGTGATCGTGGAGGCCGCATCGTTGGTATGCAGTGTCGAGAGGACGAGGTGCCCCGTGAGAGCCGCCTTGACGGCGATGCTCCCGGTCTCGAGATCGCGGATCTCCCCGACCATGACGATGTTCGGATCCTGTCGGAGAAACGCCCGCAGAGCCGCGGCGAATGTCATGCCGATCTCGGAGCGGACCTGGACCTGGTTGATCCCCTGCAGATTGTATTCGACCGGATCTTCGGCGGTCATGATATTGACTTCATCGGTGTTGATCCGGCTCAGGGCGCTGTACAGCGTCGTCGTCTTTCCCGAGCCGGTGGGACCGGTCACCAGGACCATCCCGTACGGCTGCGAGATCGCCTGGAGGAAGTCCTTTTCCGACTTCGGTTCCATGCCGAACTTCTCGAGGTCGAAGGTCAGATTGCCCTTGTCGAGAATCCGGAGCACGATCTTTTCCCCGAACAGTGTCGGGAGCGTCGAGACCCGGAAGTCGATGACCCGATTGCCGATCTTGAGCTTGATCCTCCCGTCCTGCGGCACGCGCCGCTCGGCGATGTTCAGGTCAGCCAGGATCTTCACGCGGGAGATCAACGCCGCCTTCATGCGGGTCGGCGGCTTCATGATCTCCTGGAGGGCTCCGTCGATCCGGTAGCGGATCCGAAGCTCTTTCTCGTACGGCTCGATGTGGATGTCCGAAGCTCCCCGGCGCACGGCATCGGTCAGCAGGCCGTTG
>JARRPA010000411.1:0-1359 GCA_037383305.1 Gemmatimonadota bacterium
GCCACCTGATGGCCGTGGCGGGATACATCCTGGGGATCTACGCCGGTCTGGGATCCGCCTGGCTGCTCGGCCTGCTTTCGAGACTGTAGCCCCGGTCGTTCCCGAGTCCGTGCAGCTGCATCTCTTCCGAGCCGGTCCGCGGGGCCCCCGACCGGCAGCCTTCCCGTTCCGGCCGGCTTGCTCTATGCTGACCCGAACGCGACGAGCCTGCGCGAACGTCGCGACCGAGCCTCCGAGTCGAGGAACCGAGAAAGAGAACGAGTGGATTGAGCGGCATTCTGGGGCGCCTCGGCGCCTTCGTACGCGAGGCACGACGGCGGAAGGTATGGGTCACTTCCGTGGCCTATGCTGCCCTGACCGTGGGGCTGATCGAGATCGCGGGAGCGGTTTCCGACGCGCTGCTGTTCCCGGACTGGACCACGCGGCTCGTCACCTTTCTGCTTCTTCTCGGCTTTCCGATCGTCGTGGTGATGGCCTGGATCTTCGACTTCGAGGCCGGAGGCCTGCGGCGGACGGAGGCCCTGCAGCCCGACGATCCGGAGGCAGCGCGGTCGATTTCGGCCGCGGCGTCCCCGTCGCTCTCCGCGAAGCGCCGCTCGGGTTTCGTGAGCGCCCCCCCGATCCCGGAGACCGTGGACCCGACGCGCCGCGCGAAGACGGAGACACCCCTTCCCGCCGCCTCCGACCCCCCGGACCCGGATCGGCTCAAGCGGGCGGCTCTGGGCCATGTCCGTCATGAGCTGCGGACTCCGATCAACGCGATCCTCGGCTATTCCGAGATGCTGCTGGAGGACGAAGAGGACACCGAGGTGCGCGCGGACCTCGCGCGGGTCAATGAATCGGGAAAGCGTCTGCTCGGCCTTGTCGACGGTATCCTGAATCCCTCTCGACTCGAGGGCGCGATCGACCGGGAGGTCGAAAGCTTCGCGTCGGAGATCGAAGCGGACCTCCGGACGCCGATCAACGCCGTTGTCGGCTACTGTGAAATGCTGATCGAGTCTCAGCAGGAGGCCGGCCGGGAGGTGCTGGTCCCCGATCTCGAGAAGATCCTCGGCGCGGCACGTGCGCTTCTCGCCACCAGCTCGGACATCGTCCAGGTCGCGACCCAGGCCCCCGTGATCGGCGGCACATCGCTTCAGAGCCGCCTTCTCGATTCGTCGGAGCTGACCCGCGAGGTGCTGGCGAAGCTGCCGGCATCCGGTAAGCGCGCCGAACCGGACGCGGTCGGACAGGGATCACTGCTGGTCGTGGACGACAATCCGACCAATCGGGATCTCGTCACGCGGCAACTCGCCCGGCATGGCTACATCGTCGCGGCGGCCGCGGACGGCAAGGAGGCGCTCGAGAAGCTCGAGGCGC
>JARRPA010000412.1:0-2387 GCA_037383305.1 Gemmatimonadota bacterium
TCTCTTCGCCTACGTGATGGGGCGCGTCGACACTTCGTTCTATCTCGGTCTTCCGTATCTGCCGGACGCAGGGGAGCTGACCGTGTTCTGCGTGGCCGTCTCAGGAGCCGCGATCGGATTTCTCTGGTTCAACGCACCGCCGGCGACCGTATTCATGGGAGACACCGGTTCGCTGGCGCTCGGCGGAGCGATCGGGACCGTGGCCGTACTCCTCAAGTCCGAGCTCCTTCTCATC
This sequence comes from Gemmatimonadota bacterium, assembly GCA_037383305.1. Classification (GTDB taxonomy): domain Bacteria; phylum Gemmatimonadota; class Gemmatimonadetes; order Palauibacterales; family Palauibacteraceae; genus Carthagonibacter. The sequence goes on from JARRPA010000412.1 coordinate 236, forward strand.
ATCGTGGGCGGGATATTCGTTGCCGAGGCCGTCTCCGTGATGATCCAGACCGGTGGGTTCAAGTTCACGCGCTGGCGCACTGGAACCGGACGACGGGTGTTTCGAATGGCACCGCTCCACCACCACTTCGAGCAGCTCGGGTGGCCCGAAACGAAGGTGGTGATCCGGTTTTACATCGTAGCGATCATCTTCGCCCTCGCCGCGCTCGCCACCATGAAGGTGCGCTGATGACCCGCTCCCAGGCGTTCGACCCCGGGGCCCGGGTGGCCATTCTCGGACTCGGTGTGTCCGGTACCGCAGCGGCCCGTCTGGCGCGGCGTCAGGGTGCCCGGGTCTATGCCAGTGACTCGGCGTCCGGCACCGGTCAGCGGGAGGCCGCAGCCGTACTGCAGGCCCTCGGGATCGAGGCCGAGGTGGGTGGGCATGACATGGATCGAATTCTCGCGTCGGATCTCGTGGTGACGAGCCCGGGCATCGGGCCCTTCTCCGAGGTGCGACAGGCCGTGACTCGAGCCGGCATTCCCACGATCGCCGAGGTTGAGCTCGCCTACCGTTCCCTGCGCAGCCGGATCATCGGAATCACGGGGACGAACGGAAAGACGACGGCGACACAGCTCACGACGCACCTGCTGACCTCGTCCGGGATCCAGGCCGAAGCCGTCGGCAACGTCGGACGCCCTCTCTCGGAGTGCGCTCTTTCCGAAGATCAGCCCGACTGGGTCGTAGTGGAGCTCAGTTCCTTCCAACTGGCCGACCTGGACAGATTCGAGACCGAGATCGGCGTACTGCTCAACCTCGCGCCCGATCACCTCGATCGTTATCGGGATCTGGACAGCTATTACGCCGACAAGGGACGGCTGTTCGAACGAGCGTCGGAAAGCCCGGCCTGGGTATTGAACGCGGACGACTCGGCCGTCCTCGAACTCGCCGAGGGTGCCGCCGGCGAGCGGTATCTGTTCTCTACGGAGGCCGAAGTCGATCTCGGCGCCTGGATCGGTTCTGAGGAGACACTGCTGGGCCGACTGGAGCCGGAGTCCGCGCCCCGCGGCTGGGGTACCCTGGCCGACCTGCGATTGCTCGGGAGGCACAACCGGGCGGCGGCCGTAGCGGCCGTGACCGCCTTCGATCGACCGCTGATTCTTCTGCTCGGCGGGCGACACAAAGGTCAGCCTTACGACGCGATCGCCGATGCGGCGAAGGGACGGGCACGTGCCGTCATCGCGTTCGGAGAAGCCGCCCCTCTCATCGTGCCCGCGCTTCAGGAAGCCGTCGAGACGATCGTAACGGAAACGGGTCTGGACGCTGCGGTCCGGGCCGCCGCCGGACTGGCAAGGAGCGGGGATGTCGTCCTCCTCGCGCCCGCCTGCTCGAGCTACGACATGTTTCCGGACTACGCCGCGCGGGGACGCGCCTTCGAGGCGGCTGTGCACGCACTGCCCGATCCCGGGGAGAATGCCTGATGCGCCACCGTCCTTCGAATGCCACGGCTCTCGGTCTGCGAGGCTTTCCCGTGCGTCCGAGCTCCGAGTCTCCGTCCGCCTCCGGACGCTTCCTGCTCGGCGCCACTCTCGCACTGGTGGGGTTCGGACTTCTGTCTGTCTACAGCGCGAGCTCGTACGTCGCCCAGCAGTCCGGACGGCCGGACACCTATTACCTCTTCCAGCAGGCGAGTCGTGCGGGCATCGGCTGCGTCGCAATGGCACTCGCCAGCGTGATCGACTACCGGATCTACCGCCGCCTGGCCTGGCCGATCCTCGGGATCGCCGTCCTGCTCCTGAGTCCTCTGGTGATCCCGGGTACGGAATCGATCGCACCGGAGATCAACGGAGCCCGTCGATGGCTGGACCTCGGTCTCCGGATCCAGCCATCGGAGCTGGCGAAGATCGCGGTGGTGATCTGGACGGCGGCTCTGGCGGTGAAGAAGCAGGACCGGCTGGGCGACTTCCGCGAGGGCCTGCTCCCCTTCCTGATCGTCCTCGCTCCCGTCTGTCTGCTGATCCTGCTCGAGCCGCACTTCTCGGCGGCGATGTGGGTGGCCTTGCTCGCCGGCATCGTCCTGTTCGCAGCCGGTGCGCGGCTTCTCCACTTCGCGGCGCTCGGCTGCATCGTCCTCGGTTTCGCGGTTGAGCACGACGACCGGCACCATCGCAGC
>JARRPA010000413.1:0-3447 GCA_037383305.1 Gemmatimonadota bacterium
AAAGAGACCCGTCCATCTCGGACGAAGGCCTCGACGCTTAGACCGGACTGATCGTAGATCCCTCGCAACCGGAGACCGTTCAGCGCGTATTCGATGGAATCGGGCTCCAGGGCCGCTAGAGCGGAGGGCGACAAGCCCATGAACATGTCGAGACGGTCGAGTACCGACTCACTGTCCTCTATGGCTCCATTGAGGCCATCGAGGTCGACCACCAACTGTTCACGGACCTGCTCGAGGTCCTCCTCGAACTGCTGCCGCTGTAGGTGGCGGTCCCAGGCTGCATCGACCGCAAAAGCAAGCAGAATACTGACGACGATGACCGCGCCTTCAGTCAGCAGGGCGCGCAGTGACCCCGGGGCCGATCCCTCCGAGGCGTTCAGGTCGTCTTCCACGGTCGCTCCCCTGCGGCTCTGACGTTGGGGCGTTGGGTGCATATCGTACGGAGCGGCGGGCCTGGTGACCAGTCTGGTGCCCGAGGATCTGGCTCAGGACTCCACAGGATCATCCTGAGTCGGAGGCGTAGTCGTCGAGACCTCCATCAGAGACGAAAGAATCCTCCCTGAGAGCCTCGGTACGGCCGATGCCGATCGTACTTTGGCGTGCTATCGAAACGCACGTGGAGCCAGGCAACACCGCCACCCGCGGTACTCAGCCACCGGGGCGCGTCGCCGAGGACGTCGTTCACGGTGCGGGCGACGGCTCGCCAGAGCGATCGGATTTGCGGTGCCGGGGCGTGTCGAACGAACTGCGCGAGGTGGCCATACGCATCCCGCGGCCCGGCTGGCCGGGGAACAACGAGCATGGCGTCGCCTCTGAGATTCGGAAACGTCAGGACGTCGGCATCCGGATTGGCATCGAAGTGCGGGGAGAACGCCGTCGGGTCCGCGACACGGCCAGTGAGCCTCCCCGACGGGATCACGACGGACTCGGCGTCCTGGGCCATCCTGTCCTCCGTGACCGGAGGATGCTCCCAGAAGAAGCCGTCCCACTCCACGCCGGCGAGCACACTCGTGCCGTCCGTGGTGTACCGCCCTAGCCTTCCAGGTATCGACGGATCGCTTCCTGAAGCTCCTCGCTGTCGCCAATCAGCCCTTCCGATCGATCGGCAATGACGGCTGCCAACGTACCCATCGTGGTGATGCGGTAGCGGAACATCGGGTCGGAGGGGAGCTCACCCCACGGGCGCAGGAACTGCCAGCCGAGTCTCGTGCGACCGTCCGGCGAGAACGATGCCGCAGAGTCGGAGTAGGCCCGCTCGATGTCGAGAGCCGCTCACTCAGTGAAGGCGAGCCAGATGCCGGCATAGCTCTCCACGAAACCGAAGACGTACTCCTGCCGTTCCTCGAAGTACCGGACGATCGAGCGCCGGAGATCGTCGTCCCGGACGAGCGCCAGCCGGCCCGTCGACCGCAGCCCGGCGTAGGTCGCGTTGATCGGTTCGTAGTTCAGTGCGTCGTGGACCGAACCGAATCGCGCGGCCGCCGAATCAGCGTTCACGCCTTCCTTGTCGAGTCGCTCGAAGATCCACCACGCATCCCGGTCGTGGCGTGCAGCGCCATCTCGCAACGTCGAGAGTTCGAGCTGGTCGTCCGCCAGGTCCGACAGAAGCTCCGACAACGCCGTGCGCTCCTCCACACGCTCCGTGCGAGCGGTTCGCCAGTCGTCGGCGAGGAGTGAGAGCGTGATCCCGAGGAAGATGACGCCGAACTCCGCGAGCATTCGGACCCAGGGCAGGCGGGTCAGCCACCCCGTATGATCCGAGGATTGGTCTGGCTCTTCCGGGTGCCCTTCCGGATCTACATTCGTGTCCACGGGTCCCCTGCGTACACGTCGGTTCAGCCATCGAACGGATCGGAATTCTGCGGCCGCAGCCGCCTGCTGACAAACGCAAGACGCTACCCGACCTACCGACCAGCCTCCGCAGGCAGCAGCAGTTCCTTGCCGGCGTGCGCACGGTCGGGGAACGACGGCGAATGCCTGGGCCGCTCTCGCCCGGATCACACCGACCCGTCACGGCGCGAAGAAACGCCGCACGTTGACCTGGACAGCTCCGCGCCCGAGGATGCTCAAATGAGCACGTTGGAACGCGCCATCAGCATCGCGGCAGAGGCCCACGCTGGTCAGACCGATAAGAGTGGTGCGCCGTACATCCTGCATCCTTTGCGTGTCATGATGCGTGTCGAGGGGGACGACGCGCGCATCGCTGCCGTGCTCCACGACCTCGTGGAAGACACCCACTGGACGTTCGACGATCTGCGTACGGAGGGATTCGACGAGGCCGTGGTCGCCGCTCTCGACGCACTGCGGCCCTTCCTGAGCAGAATCGCTCACTCCCGGACCGGTATCGAAAGGCCCGAGCGATCCTTCGTCGCGAGGAGTGATCACGTGCCGTCTCTCACATCCAACCTGCCATTCTGGGTCGACCGGCTCGTCAACCTGACGATCCTCGGCGGCGGGCTGGCCGCGGCATACAAGTTTCGTGTCTTTGACGTGCTGGCCCATCGCTATCGCTCGGAGGTGTGGTGTACGTCAACACCCGTCAGCGAGCCCGAGCCGGGGCGATTCCTCTTCGTCGGCAACTTCGTCATCCACATCACAGGCGACCGTCCCCTCAGGGTAACCCGGGTGCGGCTCTCGCTGCTGAAGCCCTCGCCGGACGACACCATCATCGATTCCGAGCGCACGAAGGAAGTCGTAGCCCGAGAGTTCGGGAGCGACGCGGGCACATCGTGGTTTCAGATCCGAGCCGGAGAGCGAAGCATCTTTCCGCTACGGGTCTATCTCGACGAACTCTCAGGCCCACTCATTTTCCAGTGCGATTTTCGCTGGAAGCATCGAGGCCAGCCGTCGGAGTTCGCCTGGCTCTACGATCCCAGGCTTCCCATGACGTGGTGGAGCGAGCCAACACCGGGGCTGCCCGACGCTTACGACCCCTCGGCGGAGACGGCGGGGTCACTCCCCCGCGACGCCTGACGCGACATGTCTCCGAGGTGTGCGTAACGCCCACTCCAAAGTCTTGTGCATATCGTGCGGAGCGCCGGGCCTGGAGACCAGTGTCTTGCCGAAGAAGTCTGACCCCGAGTCCGCATGATGATGCTGAGTGGGGAGGCGATCTGCGGGGTGTCGCCGGGAGTTCACCCGCTCGGGCGCAGGCCGGAGCCGTACAGCGGCGAACCGATCGGCCGACAGGCTACGGAAAGCTGGGCGAGCACCGCCGTGACCTCCCCCTCCGAAATACCGATGGGAAGCCGTAGGGACGGTTTGGCACACAGGAAGCCCCGGAACGCACCGCGATCGTGGCCCGGCACCTCGCTGTCGAAGAACGTCAGGGCGCCGGCGGCCTGCCTCCATGGCCCGAAGGGTCTTCTGACTGCCGCAGTGGCTTGAGTCTCTGACTGGCGTGGGGACATCCTCCGCGCCACGCGTCGAGGCGGCCTTTGCGGGGAC
>JARRPA010000414.1:0-2690 GCA_037383305.1 Gemmatimonadota bacterium
ATCCGCGAGGGCGGCCGCACCGTGGGAGCAGGAGTCCTCTCCAAGATCATCAAGTAGATCCGGACGACATCCCCGGCGCTATCGGTAGCCGCCATCGTCCACCTTGGCCAGCCAGGCCCTGACGATGCTCACCAACAGGTCGTTCTGGCGGCTGAAGAAATGGTCCGCACCGGGGATTTCGCGTTGCTCATAGGCGTCGTTGCCGGCGGCGTGCGCCGCCTCGCGTCGCGCCTGCGCGGTGGTCATGACGTTGACCAGGTCTTGTTGGCCGTCGAGCGCTCACCGGCTTTTGACCAGGAGGTGCTAGGCCTGGTCGGCGGGTCAGTGGAGCCCGGGGAGCCGCTGGAGTCGCTCGTCGCGCAGGGCACCGACAACCTCGAGGCGTACAACGCGTTCCTGCGTGGACGGTATCTCGCGGCGGAACGCACGCCGCGAGGCCTTGAGGCGGCCGCCGAGCAGTTCGAGCGGGCCGTGGCGCTCGACCCGGAATACGCCGAGGCGTGGGCCGAGCTCGGGATGACGAACAGCCTGCGCCGGGGCTGGGGGTTCAGCGCGGACAGCGCCGTGGAGCGGCGCGGCGCCGAGGCGACCGAACGCGCCCTCGAGCTCGATCCGCTGATGGCCGAGGCACACACCGCACGGGGATACATCTTCGGCTACATCCATTACGACTCCGCGAAGGCCGAGCAGAACTTCGCCCGGGCGATCGAGCTCGATCCGAGGTATCCGACGGCGTATCACTGGCGCGGCGAGGTCCTCGGCGACAACGGCCACCCGGAAAGCGGGATCGCCCATCATCCTCGTGGACCTGGCGACCGTGTACGACCAGGCCGGACGCTGGCAGGATGCCGAGCGCCTGTTCCGGGAGGTCCTCGAGCTCGAGCCCGACTTCGCACCCGCGTATGCCGGGCTGTACCTGCACGCGCAGGGCAGTGGAGATGCCGAAGCCGCGGTGACGGCCCTGCAGCGATTCCGGGAGCTCACCCCGGGGAACGAACGGAGCGGCATGGCCTTGTGGATGGGCATCACGCACTACATGGCGGGCGATCTGACCTCCGCTCTCCAGGAGCTTCGCACGGGACTGTCGGACCCTGAGGCAGGGGATCGTATGGGCCTGCGACGAGGGCTCGTCGTGCCGTCCGCGCTCTACGCATTGAGGCGGGAGGAAGGCCCGGATTCCGTTCGGGTGTACGCGGAGCAGCTCCGGTCCGCGATCGGTCCGGCGGACTCGCTGTACGATGCATGGCTGCAGGGATACGAGCGGGCGCTCGCAGGCGATCTCGAGGCCTCGCAACGGGCTCTCGACCGCATACGCGGAAGCGAGGAGACCCCCGACTGGATGATCTGGACTCTGATCGCGGCGGGCGGAGACGCGGACGACTTCTTTCAGTACGCGCAGGCGAATCTGACGGCAGATCGGGAGACGCTGTCGTGGACCGACCGCTTCTTTCTCCAGCACGAGCCCCTGTTTGACAGGTTCCGGGGCGATCCCCGCTTCGACGAGCTGCTCGATCTCGTTCCGCGGTTCCCGAGTACCAGCGGCTGTTCGCCGAATTCAAGCGCCGCAGCGTGTTCCGCGTCGCGGCCATGTACGGCGCCACGGCCTTCGTGCTCATCGAGGCAGCCGATCTCATCTTTCCCCGGATTCCGCTGCCGGAGTGGACGGTCACGCTCGTCGTGTGGCTGGCGCTGCTCGGGTTTCCGGCCGCCCTGGTTCTGGCCTGGGCGTACGAGCGGACGCCGGAGGGCGTCCGGCCGACGGATCCCGCGGAGACGACGGAGCTCGACGCGATCGTCGCGCAGCCGGCGCGGCGTCGCTGGCCCGCAGGCGTTGCCGCCCTCGTCGGGATCGTCCTGCTCGGGCTCGGCGCCTGGTGGACTCTCACCCGAACCGGGCCGGCGGCGCAGACGTACGAATCGATCGCCGTGCTGCCCTTCGAGAACCTGAGCGGGAACCCCGACAATCAGTACTTCAGCGATGGACTCGCGGACGAACTTCTCAACGCGCTGTCCGGGGTCGAGGACCTGAAGGTCGCGGGCCGGACCTCTTCCTTCTCGCTGCGGGACCAGAACCTGGACCTGCGAACGATCGGCGACACGCTCGACGTCGAGACGGTGCTCGAGGGAAGCGTGCGGCGATCCGAGAACCGGGTCCGGATCACGGCCCAGCTGATCGATGCCGAGACCGGGTATCACCTTTGGTCCGACGAGTACGACCGCGATATCACGGACATCTTCGAGGTCCAGGAGGAACTGGCCCGTTCGATCACCCGGGCGCTGCTGCCGCGACTGCGCAATGACGAAGACGAACTGTACCGCGGGGGCACGGATGACCTGGCCGCCTGGGACCTGTACCTGGAGTGCCGCCAGAACTGGTACTCCCGCAACATCGACCAGTTGTGGCGCGCTGTCGAGCAGTGCGAGGCCGCCGTCGCCCGGGACCCGCAGTTCGCGCTCGCCTGGAGTGGCCTCGCCGACGCCTGCCGTGCTTCCAACGCAGTCCGGTCAGGCGAGCATAAGCGGCCTGGTCTGGCACGACCTGTGCGCTTCGGGCATCCCCGGCCAGCCTGCGCAGGCCGAAGCGCCTGCGGGATGCATCGCGGGTGGCGAATGGGGCTTTGCGGCCAACGGTATGCTCGAAGCGGGTGAACCGGGAATAACAGGCGTCTTCGTCCGTCTGGGGAGCGGTG
>JARRPA010000415.1:0-1979 GCA_037383305.1 Gemmatimonadota bacterium
GAGCAGCCCCGCCACGAGGGCGCGCCGAAAGAAGGGGTACGACAGCGCTTCCCCGATCATCTGCCGATGACCTTCAAGACCCCGCCTCGGTATGTGACTCGAAGACACGGTGCGGGACACCGTGCGCCACGAGGTCCACCGGGCAGCCGTAGGCCGCTTCCACCATCTCCGGGGTCAGCTCCCTGGACCGATGGTAGTGCAGCCTCACGTTGAGACAGGCGATCGTCCGGACGGTCCGGGAGATGACTCCTATATCGTGCGAAACCAGCACGATCGGGACCTTCTCGGCGAGCTCCTCGAGCAGGTCGTACACCGTCCGACCGATCGGCGTGTCGAGGCTGGCCGTGGGTTCGTCCAGAAGCAACACCTCCGGATCGGAGACCAGCGCCCGTGCGATCAGCGCTCGCTGAAGCTGTCCTCCCGATAGCTGGCCGACCTGAACGTCCGCCACGGGCGAGAGCTCCAATCGGGCGATCGCGTGCTCCACGCGCTCTCGATCCGAGGCACGGTCACGGCCGTGCCTGTGTCGACCGAGGCGTCCGATGCCCACCATCTCCGCCACCGTGATCGGAAAGACGGAGTCGAAGCGTGCGTACTGCGGAACGTATCCGATCCTCCCGCGTGCCTCGCGAGGGGAGCCACCGAACGCCAGCACTTCCCCCCGATACGGTCGTATCAGTCCGAGCATCACCTTGAGCAGCGTCGTCTTGCCCCCGGCGTTGGGTCCTATGATCCCGACGAAATCCCCGGCGCGGACCTCGAATTCGATATCGTCGAGAACGAGCGCCTCGCCGTTCTTCACGCTGACCCCGCGCAACTCGATGAGAGGGCTCAATGGCTGCTCCCCGCATCACACGCTACGGTACTGTGCGGCATCTTCATCGAGCCTCGTCTTCGAGCAGCGTGGCGGCCATGGACGCGGCGGCGGCCAGAGGATCCCTCATCAGCGGGTCCACCGACACGACGTTCGCCCCGATCTCCCTCGCTACCATCCGCGCGGCCTCGTGATTGACCTGGGGCTGGACGATGACCACACGGATGCCATCCGCCTTCGCCGCCTCCACGACGCGGGCGAGCCGGACGGCTCCTCGATCTCCATTTCCGTGTGAGAGAATCGAAAGTTGCTCGAGACCGTGGGCACGGGCGAAATATCCCCAGGCCGGATGCTGCACGAGAAAGCTTCGTCGGTCCGAGCCGGAGAGGCTCTCGGACACCGAACGATCGACCGAATCGATCGCCGCTTCGAATGCCGCACGCATTCCCTCGATCTCACTCGCAGACCTCCGACAAGCGCACCCTGGATGCCTCCGTTCCGGCCAGCAGTCCCTCCAGCCAGGTGCGCTCCCAGACGAATCCCGGGTGTCCCAGCTCGATCACGAGGTCGGCTCCCTCGATCCTCGTCAGCTGGCCGATTCCGGGCTCGAACGCATGCGGAGATGTGCCCGGGGGGACCACGACCCTGAGCTGCGCGGCATCCTCAGGCAGCAACCGATCGACGATGCCTGCGATCGGGAGAATCGAGACCGCGATCACGGGAGACTGCGCTTCGCGATCCGCGGGCGCCGGACCGCAGGCCAGCGGCACCAGGGAGAGCGGGGCGATCAGAGCCCGGACCCGCCGCTGTACGGCGCCAGCGGATCGACATCGACGTCCCGCCGAAGGGGAGGCCCCGAGAACGGGACCTCCCCTTCGATATCGCAGCCGTCGAACCCTTCGGTTCAGACGATCTTGACGACGTTCTTGGCCTTGGGGCCGCGGCCTTCCTCGGCGAGGTCGAACTCGACCTGATCGCCTTCCTCCAGCGTGCGGAAGCCCTCAGACTGGATTTCGGAAAAATGGACGAAGGCGTCACGCGCACCATCGTCGAACGAAACGAACCCGAAACCCTTCTCGTTGTTGAACCACTTCACGGTTCCCTGCAGACGCGACATCGAAGTCCTTCTCCTGCTTAGATCCTGAGAGCGGACCCCACCGAACGC
>JARRPA010000416.1:0-1216 GCA_037383305.1 Gemmatimonadota bacterium
ACGGAGCTGCACGTGGTCGGAAAGAAGGGGATCGCCTACTTCAGGTTCCGAGGCGTCGAACTGGGGACCGCCAGGACCGACATCGGCGATGAGCCGACTCCGGAACAGGCCCACGAACTGATCACTCCGCTCGTCGACAGGTTTCTCGAGGAGGAGCTGGACGCGATCTATATCGTGCACGCGGAGTTCCGAAGCGTGATGAGCACGCCACCGACCTCGCGGCGGCTGCTGCCGGTGCAGGTTCCGGAGGAGCGCCCCACCCGCGAGCCCTATTACATCCTCGACCCATCGGCAGAGGAAATCCTCGAGCGGATCCTTCCGCTGTATATCGACAACTCGACCTACCGGGCGCTGGTGGAGAACGCGGCGGCGGAGCAGGGATCCCGGCGGACCGCCATGAAGGCGGCAACCGACAACGCGGACGACCTGCTCACAAGCCTGCGGCGGCAGTTCAACCGTGCCCGCCAGGCGGAGATCACGAGCCAGATCGCCGAGATCATCGGCGGCGCAGAGGCCCTCGCCGGCCAATAGAGCAGAGATATCGGAGCTATGGCAGAGCAGAAAACGAACATCGGCAAGATCGTGCAGGTCATCGGCCCGGTGATCGACGCGCAATTCGCCCCGGACGACATGCCGGAGATCTACAATGCGCTCGAGTTGAACTGGGATCGTGACGGCAAGGCGGAGCGGCTCGTGTTCGAGGTCGCCCAGCACATTGGTCGCAATCAGGTCCGGGCGGTGGCGATGGATTCCACCGACGGAGTTCGACGGGGGATGGAGATCGTCGATACCGGCCAGGCGATCTCGGTCCCCGTGGGTGAGGCGGCACTGGGTCGGATTCTCAACGTCCTCGGAGAACCGGTCGACGAAAAGGGACCGGTGGACGCCGCTGAGCGGTGGCCGATCCACCGCGAGGCGCCAAAGCTGGTCGCGCTGGAGCCGAAGACGGAGATCTTCGAGACGGGGATCAAGGTCATCGACCTGATCGCTCCCTACGTGAAGGGAGGAAAGACCGGACTGTTCGGCGGGGCGGGCGTCGGCAAGACCGTGATCATCATGGAGCTGATCAACAACATCGCGCAGGAGCACGGCGGTCGGTCGGTGTTCTGTGGCGTCGGTGAGCGGACGCGTGAGGGCAACGACCTCTGGCTCGAAATGTCGGAGTCCGGGGTCATCGACTCGACCGCTCTGATCTACGGACAGATGAACGAGCCGC
>JARRPA010000416.1:1255-2485 GCA_037383305.1 Gemmatimonadota bacterium
CGGGTCGGACTTTCAGGGCTGACCGTGGCGGAGTACTTCCGTGACGTAGAGAACCAGGACGTCCTGCTCTTCATCGACAACATCTTCAGGTTCAGCCAGGCCGGCTCCGAGGTTTCCGCGCTGCTCGGCCGCATGCCCAGCGCCGTGGGGTACCAGCCGACGCTGGCGAGCGAGATGGGCGAGCTTCAGGAGCGTATCACCTCGACCAAGAGCGGTTCCATTACCTCCGTGCAGGCGATCTACGTGCCGGCCGATGACCTCACGGACCCGGCGCCGGCCGCGGCGTTCACCCATCTCGATTCGACGACCGTCCTCTCGCGTCAGATCGCCGAGCTCGGGATCTATCCCGCAGTCGACCCGCTCGAGTCGACGAGCCGTATTCTCGACGCCCAGTTCCTGGGCGAGCGACACTACGCCGTCGCGACTCGGGTTCAGGAGACTCTGCAGCGGTACAAGGATCTCCAGGACATCATCGCGATTCTCGGCATGGACGAACTCAGCGAGGAAGACAAGGTGATCGTGGGGCGTGCCCGCAGAATCCAGCGCTTCCTCTCGCAGCCTTTCCACGTCGCCGAACAGTTCACCGGGATTGCCGGCAAGTACGTGCCGCTGGAGAAGACGATCGATTCGTTCGAGGCGGTGGTGAACGGGGAGTATGACCACCTTCCGGAACAGGCCTTCTACATGGTGGGTGATATCGAGGAAGCGGTGGAGCAGGCCCGTCGGATCGAGAGCGGCGGATCGTGATCGACGAGGGAGGACGGAAGATGAAGGTCAGCGTCATCTCGCCCACATCCATCGGGTACGTGGGAGAGGGCGAGAGCGTCATCGTTCCGGCTTACGACGGTCAGATGGGGATTCTCTATGGTCACGCTCCGATGATGACGCTCCTCGGCGACGGCGAGGTCGTCGTGCGGAATGGTCCGGAAGAGCACCGCACCCGGGTCTCCGGTGGTTTCCTCCAGATCGTCGACAACGAGGTTTCAGTACTGGCCGAACGCGTGGCGGAGGATCCGATCCGGGAGGAGGATGCCCCCCGGCCTGAATGAACCGGGGCGGTGTCGATTCCAGCCGTTTCGCTCGTTGACTTGCAGTCATCCGCCCGTTACTATTTCCGGCCCTCGTGGAAGCGGGGGCTGCTTTTTGACAAGTAGGAGTGGGGGTCGTTGTTGTAGGAAGTGCCGAGAGGGCGCAGTGAGGTGATCTGCTGACGGAAGCGTGAGTGGATCA
>JARRPA010000417.1:0-744 GCA_037383305.1 Gemmatimonadota bacterium
CCGCATCGCGGATGCCGTGTCCCCGAGCGCGAGGGTCATTTCCGCGATTTCCCGCGAGCTGATCCCGGCCTGCTCCATGCTGTCCAGCAGCTGGAGGGCCTCCGGGCGCAGATCCGGATTCAGCACGGCGCGCCCGATGACCTCCGCATCGCCCGGCGCAGGCCAGCCGGCGAACTCGGCCCACCGCTCCGCATAACTCGCGAGCTGATCCGGGTCGAGGTCGAGCAGCTCGCCAAACGAGACGAGATTCGCCGCCGGTCCTGACGGATCGAACCCCATCTCGAGGATCGTCAGATACTCGTCGCGCGCCGCATCCAGGTTCCCCAGCAGTATGTCGGTGAACGCTTTCCCGTCCCGCCCCGTTCCGGAGATCGGATCGAGCTCGACCGCGCGCTTGCTGAACGGCTCCGACAATTTGACGCGTCCCGAATAGCGATAGGCGTCGGCCAGCCAATGATAGGGCGTCGAGTACGACGGTTTGAGCTCGATCGCCCGCCGGAGCGCCAGCTCGGCGAAGGTCCAGTCGCGGTCGAAGTCGAGCGCCAGGACCCCGAGCGACGCCCAGCCCTCGGCGAGATCCGGTTCGAGCACGAGCGCCCGCTGCGCTGCATATCGGGCTTCCGGCAGTCGATTACGCTCGTCCGGCAGGCGGAACATAAGAGCGTCGAGCGCATCTGCCAGCCCGCTCCACGCCAGCGCGAAACCGGAGTCGCGGGCGATCGCCTCCTCGAAATGTTCGATCGA
>JARRPA010000417.1:782-2002 GCA_037383305.1 Gemmatimonadota bacterium
GGTACAGCTCATACGCCTCGACATCGTCGGTTCCCCCGCGGTAGAGGCGCTCGATTTCTGCCCCCGACAGGCGCAGCACGAGAGCGTCCGCGATCGACGCGGCGATCTCATCCTGCACGGCGAAGATGTCGGCCGGGCTTCGATCATACTCCTCCGACCACAGGTGATACCCGGTCCTCGCGTCGTTCAGCTGGGCCGTGATCCGCAGGCGATCCGCCGAGCGCCGGACACTGCCCTCGAGCACGGTCTCGACGTCCAGACCCTCGGCGATCTCCCGGATGTCGGCATCGGTGTTCTTGAAGGAGAACGCCGATGTCCGGGCCGCGACCTTGAGTCCCTCGATGCCAGCGAGCGCATTCAGTAGCTCCTCTGCGAGACCGTCGCCGAAGTACTCGTTCTCTTTCTGGCCGGACAGGTCGGTGAACGGGAGGACGGCGATCGAATCGTACGAAGCGTCACCCGCGAGCGGACCCTGCAGAGCCCACCAGCCACCGCCTAGCAGAAGTCCGATGCCGACCAGGGCAGCCAGGCCCGACGGCCATCGTCGGCGCGGCGGCTGGTCGACGATCGACTCCAGCTCCTCGGTATTCGCCGGGTCCGTGCGATGAAGGCCTTCCGGCGTCCGTTCGTAGACCCAGGCCAGCGCGAGGGCGACCGGAAACCCGAGAATCGCGAGCCACACTACGAGGCTCACGGTCCACTCGGGAAGCGGGATTCGCGGGAAGATCACGTCGGCGGCCTGGATCACGACGAAGGCGGCCGCTCCGTACACGGCGGCCACCCGGAAGACTTCCCGTCGCTTCAGGTCCGCGAACAGGCGCCGGTAGGAAGGTGAAGTCACTCGCTCACCCGGGCGCGCATCTCCGGATCGGCGTCCGACCACAGGTTCTCGAACGTCGTCCGGTAGCCTTCGGCCGCAACGGGATCATCTTCCCTTTCCGCGATTTCGGACAGCCGTAGCCGGGCGATGGATCGATAGGGAAGGTCGGACGGCGAGATCTCGCCCAGGGTGGAGAACCACCGCTTCGCCTCGTCGTACCGACCGAGCTCGAACAGGACCTGGGCCCGCAGGAAACGCTCGGCGACACGGGCGAACAGGGGCGAGGCCATCGTCTGACCGTACCAGGCGTAGTTCCGGGCGGCCTCGAGATCTCCCAGCGCTTCCTCGAGCCGCCCTCCCTGGTAGTGCACGGCCGCTCTCACCGAGTGGGACAGGTCCG
>JARRPA010000418.1:0-1180 GCA_037383305.1 Gemmatimonadota bacterium
CCCACGAATCGGAGTAGTGGAAGTCGAGCAGGAACACCATGCCCGCGTCGTCGATCCGGCGGGCCATGCCCATCACCTGCTCCAGCGTGTTGTACGGTGCCTCGGGCGTGTGCCACAGCTTGAGACGGACCGCGTTGAATCCGTGATCTGCGAGAATCGCGAGCAGGTCTCTGACACCCCGTTCGTCGGAATAGACGGCCCCGTGATCCTCCAGTTCGGGGAGGAACGATATGTCGGCGCCGACCAGCAGACCGGTCCGCTCGCTGGACGCTGTCTCGCCCGCTTCCGCTCGCGGAGCATCGGTCGCGGAATCCGACGGGGAGCAGGAAGAGGCGACCGACAAGAATCCGAGCGCGGCGAGTGAGGTAAGGAATCGCGCCCATGCAGCCTTGGGCCGAAACATATGGTATCGCTCCGATCAGTGGTTCGTTGCGACAGTTCGAATCGAACTCGCCCGATCTGGAAGAAAGGGGGGCTGCCGAGGTCAGCGCAATGAGATGGTCCGGGTCGGGCCGACGGTCCCCCTCGGGATGGTTCTGAACCGGGGACAGCTACTTCCCGGCCGGCATCGTCAGCACCTGCCCCGCGTAGATCCGACTGCTGCGGAGATCGTTGGCGGCCCGGAGATCGGAAATGCTCGTGCCGTGGCGCTCGGCGATCGACCAGAGGGAATCTCCGCGGCGCACCCGGTACTCCGCGATCCGCTGTTCCTCGGCGGTCGAAGCGAGGCGCGGCTCGACTTCGCCGGCTTCGAGCTTCCGCTCGACATACGCGGCGTACTGCCGGGGAAATACCGCGATGTGATAATGAGGAGGCCGATTCTCTCTCGTGGCCTCGATCACGCCGGCGCCTTCGAGCTGGAGCAGGTTCTTCTCCAGCCAGGAGCGGCAGCGCCGGTTGGTGCTGCGGCGGACGTCCATGGCCATGCCCGTCGGGTGGACCGATCGTGCGGACGCGTTCCGGGGCTGTCGATTGGTGGGCCGGGTCAGGCTCGTGATGACCAGCAGCTCTCCGCACGCCGCATGGTACTGACGGCCCAGCCGTTCGATGAACAACGCGACTTCGGGTCGGGCGTAGGGATGCGAGATGCGCTTGACGTGATAGTCCCCGTTGCTCCGAACCGGGACCAGGAATCCGGCGTTCACGAACCGCTTCACCTGGGCCGTCGAGCGGGTGAAGG
>JARRPA010000419.1:0-1886 GCA_037383305.1 Gemmatimonadota bacterium
CGCTGGCCCTCGCGGCCGGTTCCACCCTCGCGGGTAGGAACCTGGCCCAGGCCCGGACGAACACCGGTTCCGCGGTGAGCCCGGGACGAGGGGGCGATTCGATGGCAATCCTCATCGACACGACCAAGTGCCTGGGTTGCCGGATGTGCGAGCTGGCCTGTGCTCGGGAGAACGGTCTTCCGGAACCCGAAGCGAAGGTCGATTTCTCGGTGACTCGAAAGACGTCGCCCACGCAGCTGACGGTGGTGAATCGCTACGAGACCTCCAAGGGGACGGTCTCGGTGAAGAGACAGTGCATGCACTGCCTCACACCCGCCTGCACGTCGGCCTGCCTCACGAAGGCGCTGGCGAAGAGTGAAGCCGGACCGGTCGTGTGGCGCGAGGACAAGTGCATGGGGTGCCGCTACTGCATGATCTCATGCCCGTTCGATGTGCCGAAGTTCGAGTACGACAATCCCAACCCGGCGATCCGGAAGTGCCAGATGTGCGCTTCGCGCCTGGTGGAGGGTCAGAAGCCGGCGTGCGTGGAGAACTGTCCGGCCGGCGCCCTCAGCTTCGGATCCCGGCGCGAGATGCTCGATGAAGCGCACCGGCGGATCGCAACCGAACCCGACAAGTACGTCCACCACATCTACGGGGAAGACGAGGCAGGGGGCACGAGCTGGCTCTATCTGTCGGCGGTTCCGTTCGAAGAAATCGGCTTCCCGACGGAGATCGGGTCCGAGGCGTATCCCGTGCTCACGAAGGAGTTTCTGTACGCGGTTCCGTTCCTGCTCACGATCTTCCCGCCGCTCCTGCTGGCCGTGTCCGAGGCGACGAAGGCCCGGGGCCGAAGGATCGGTGATGGAGAGGAGGATGCATCATGACTTCGATCGCGGCGCACCTGCCCGGCGATCCTCGTCGCGCGGTTCGTATTCGGGCTCGGCAGTGTCACGAACCTGTCGCAGGATTTCCCGTGGGGGAGCTGGAAGGGATTCAACGTGATCACGGGCGTGGCCTTTGCCGGAGGCGCCTACGTCCTCTGCTTCATGGTCTACATCCTGCACCTGGAAAAATACGAACCGATAATCCGGGTCACGGTACTCAACGGGTTTCTTTCATACACGTTCTACGCCATCGCGCTGGTCCTCGAGCTGGGACGGCCGTGGAACATTCTCAACCCGATCATCGGCAACTCGTTCGGGTTCAGCTCGGTGCTGTTCCTCGTGGCGTGGCACTTCCTGCTGTACATCACCGCGCAGTTCATCGAGTTCTCTCCTGCGATCGCGGAATGGGCAGGGTGGCCCCGGCTCCGGCGGGTGCTGGGCGCGATGACCCTGGGGGCGGTCGTGTTCGGGATCTGCCTGTCCATGCTGCACCAGTCGGGGCTCGGAGCGCTCTACCTGATGGCACGGGACAAGGTGCACCCCCTCTGGTGGAATGAGTTCATCCCGATCCTGTTCCTGGTCTCGAGCGTGTTCGCGGGGCTGGCGATGGTGATCACGGAAGGGTCGATCTCCCGGCGGGCGTTCCGCGATCGTGCGGGCCGCGCCCTGCGGGAGGGACACGAGGAGATTCTCTACGGCCTGGCGCGAATCTGCGCGGGGGCCATGCTGGTCTATCTGGCACTGCAGGTCGTAGTGCAGACGCACCAGCACAACTGGTCCCTGATGGCGACCGGCTGGGGCGCCTGGTACGGGGTCGAGATCATCGTGCTCACCCTGCTTCCAGCTCTCGCCTTCCTGTATGGATTTCGCAAGCGGAACGTCCGGTGGATACGCGCGGCGGCCATTGCCACGCTCATCGGCGTCGTCATGAACCGCATGAACATCTCGATCATCGCCTTCCGTTGGGACGCGCCGGTGCACTACGTGCCGACCTGGATGGAGGTCGTAGTCGCCGTCGCC